>CAYINH010000030.1:0-14389 GCA_964364615.1 uncultured Gemmatimonadaceae bacterium | reverse complement strand
CACCGAATAGGACGTTCTCCACCGCCCCCCCCAAGAAGGTGTTCTGGATCATGTACGGTCCGCTGCCCGTCCAGCCCACGATCGCCTGGGAATCGCTACCATTGGTGTGGCAATCGTCCAGGTAGGAATCGACCACTGCGGTCGAACCGCTGTTCATCATCACGCAACGTGTTAGGCCCATCGTGGAATTACCATGGATGTACATGCGGTCGAGCACGATGTGGTGGGGCAACTGGGTAACCGAAGTCAACTGATCCACGTGAAGCCGCACTAGCGAATTGACGTTGCCGGCACTCGGGGCGGCGGACACCTCGATACCAACCAAGCGATAATAGCCAGCGCCGGAAGCCACCATGACCGGGGAAACGTTGCTCCCCGGTGCCATGAGCTTCGCGAATGACAACGCTGCGGCCGGGGTGACCCTCGTCCCCGGAGTGGGCAGAGCTCCCGCGCTTCGGATGACGATATAGGATGTGCAGCCCTTGTTGGGCAGTGAAAAGCTCCCCGTGAAGATAGCTCCAGCCGCCAGCACAATCTCATCGCCGCAGGCGGCGCTGTTGATGGCCGACTGGAGATTGCCTCCGACCGCCACGTTGATCGTCTGCCCCGTGATCACCGGATAGGAGACGTCCATGGTGGCGCGCGGCAGTTCAGGTTCCACCGCCGTCCCCACCAGGGGCGGGGTGATCGCCACGCTGCGCGAGGCCGAAAGCCCTGACGGCGCGTGGGTCGCGGTCACCTGGAAGGTGTCGGTGGTGCCGCCTGCGGTAAACAGCCCGCCGCTGGAGATGGCGCCACCGGTGGCCGTCCAGGTCACCACGGGCACGGTGCTGCCCCCGTCGCTCCAGGTGCCGGTGACGGCGAACTGGAAGCTGGCGCCCGAGGCAACGCTGGCCGAGGCAGGTGTGACGGCCAAGGTCTGCAAGACGACCGGTGCCGGCGGCTCTGCCTGAATCGCCACAACGCTCGAATCGGCCACGCCGCAGGAGCAGGACGCGAGGACCAGGAAGGTCCCCGCCGTCAGGCCGGCCGTGTACATCCCGCCGCTGGTGATGGTTCCCCCCGTCGCGCTGTAGCTGACTGCACTGGGATAGCTCCCCCCATCCGACCAGGTGGTCGTGGTCGAGAACTGCTGGATCCCGCCCGGGCTGAGGGACACCGAATCCGGGGTCAATACCAGCCCCGTCGCGACCGGCCCGAGGATTCGCACCGGTGCCGTATCGGCCACCGCTCCAGTCTGGGCAACAACCCGAAAAGTACCCGAGATCTGGCCCGCTGTATAGAGCCCGCTGCTCCCGATCGTCCCGCCCGTCGCACTCCAGGTGGCCGAGATTGCGGCAGTCCCCCCGGTGCTGTAGAGAGCGGTCGCGGAAAACTGCCGGGGTTCGCCCCGGCTGAGGGTCGCACTGTCAGGGGTGACGGTCAGCCCGATCAGCACCGGTGGCGCCGTGACCGTGACCAGCGCGGTGTCGGCAAATCCCCCCGTCAGGGCCGTGGCGACCACCCGGTAGCTCCCAACCACGGCAGGGGCCAGGTAGAGCCCTCCAGCGGTGATCGTGCCGCCGTTGGTGGTCCAGGTCACCACCGGGGTGACCGCGGAGCCGTCCGAGAGGGTCCCCGACGCGCTGAACTGCCGGGTCCCATTGACCTGGAGGGACACTGTTCGAGGTGCCAGGTGCATCGAGGTCAGGACCGGCGCCGTGGCGGAGACCTGAACCTGGGCGCTGTCGGCCAGCCCGCTGGCGTGACGAGCGACCACCCACCACAGGCCCTGCCCCTGCCCGGCGGTGTACAGTCCACCGGAAGAGACCGTCCCCCCGGCGGCGCTCCAGACCACCGGCACCGGGACCACGGAACCATCACTGCGAATCCCTGACACCGCAAATTGGAGAACCCCGCCGAGGGGCAGGTTGGCAGGGGAAGGAGTCACCCGGAGGGCCGTGAGCACCGGGGCCGGGATGGCGACGGTGACATACCCGGTGTCGGCGAGACCGCTTTCGTCGTGCCGGGCCATCACCACAAAGGTGCCCTCGGCAGACCCTGCCGTGAACAGACCGGTACCCGAGATGCTGCCCCCGGATCCGGTCCAGCTGACCTGAGGGCTGGACGAGCTGCCGTCGCTCCAGAGACCCGCCACGGCAAACTGCCGGGTCTCCCCCGGCCGCAGTTCCACCGACCCGGGATTCAACACCAGCTGCCGGAGCACCGCCGGCGTGACGGTGACCACGCTGGTGTCGGCCTTCCCGCTCCCCGGCTCCACCGCGATGACGCGGAAGGTGCCAGGCACCGGCCCGGCGGTGAACAGGCCGCCGGTGGCGATGGTGCCGCCCGTGGCGGACCAGGTCACGGTCGGGGTACCACTGGACCCGTCACTGTAGCTGGCGGTCACCGAGAATTGGCGAGCACTCCCGGCCGGCACCGCGACGGTGGCCGGGTTGAGGACCAGCGAGGTGAGCGTGGCCTGCGGGATGGAGACGATCACCACCGCAGTGTCCGCGTAGGGCGTCCCCGGCACCTGGCCGATGACCTGGTAGCTCCCCGAGCCGGCTGGGGCCGCGTACAGCCCCCCCGGGGAGATGCTACCCCCGGTCGCCCGCCAGGAGGCGCCAACGGTCCGGGTCGAGCCATCGCTCATCCCCGCCACCGGGGTGAATTGCTGGCTGGCCCCGGGCGCCATGGACGCCGAGCCCGGGGAGACCGAGAGACTCGCCACCGCGGGTTCGGTGACGGTGACGAACGCGGTGTCCGCCAGAACGCCGCCCTTGTACTTGGCGATGACCCGGTAGTTCCCCGAGCTCCCGCCCGCCGTGAAGCGGCCTGCACCGGTAATGGACCCGCCGGTAGCGCTCCAGGACACCTCATTGACTCCGCCGGTCGCCCCACCCTGATACCCGCCGGCGACGTTGAACTGCTGGGTCGCCCCTGACGGCACCGCCACCACCTCTGGCGTCACGATGATCCGCTCCAAAACACTGGTCCGCGGCTTGACATGCACCAGCACGCTGTCCTTGACACCGTTGCCCGCGGCGGCCCGGACCCAGAGGTCGCCCTGGCCCGAAGCTGTGTACCATCCGCTGCCATCGATCTGCCCCCGGGAGGCGCTCCACGCCAGCGGGGGGTTGGCAACAGAGGTTCCATCCGGCAGCCGGCCCCAGGCGGTGAACTGGGCACCGTCGCCGGCGGCCAGTTCGCTCGAATCGGGAGAGATCGCCACCTGGAGGATGTCCGCTGGGTTGATGAAGACCGCCACCGTGGCCGAATCCCTGAGGTCCGGGCGGGTTCTGGCCCGGACGGAAACCGAATACAGGCCCAGGGCATCGGCCTGGAAAGTACCGTCCCCTCCGATGGTCCCCCCGGAGGCACTCCATTCCACCTCCGGCGCCATGGCCGCCCCTGTGACGGACCGACCCGAAACGGTGAACCGGATGGGTTCCCCGGGCCGGAGGGAGCCGACCCGGGGCGAAATCTCGATGGAGGCCAGTGGACTGGGGGAGTTGCCGGGATTGGGGCTGAGAAAGTCCCGTTCCTGCCCCTGACTGCAGGAGGCGGCGAACAGGAAGACGATGGGTAGCAGGTACAATCCAGCCATCCGGCGGGCGAGCTTGTGCAGGAAGGTCATCTATCGCTCATTTCGGGTTGATGCAGGCCGATGCCCTCCGCCCAGACGGAGGGGACAGAGGGCTTGATAGGCAAGAGGAGTGCCCAAACTGATGTACCACATCAATACGATTGTTGCTCTTGAGCAACATGCCTGTTAGTACGTTATTAGCAAAGATATTATAGGATTATTTCAGCTCCATAATGAATGATGTTGTTAATAGTTTGAGACACTTTATCATACCTGGACCCTCTGTCCTTCGCGGGTCGGCGTGGTGTCCTGCGGTGTGGTGGGGCTCCGAACTTCTTCTGGAAAGCGGATGGGCATCCCGTGAGCCGGGATGCTGGCACCGGGGGGGGGAACCAGGGGAGGGGGAAGCTACTGCGGCAGGAAGCCGTCCCAAGTCCGCTGGAGCCCTTCCCGGAGGCCCACCTCCACCCGGTAGCCGAGCCGCTCCCGGGCCCGGGCCATTGAGGCCAGCGAGTCCCGAACATCCCCCTCCCTGGGCGGCAGGTGGGTCACCGCCAGTGGCCGGCCGCTGATCTCCCCGATCAGGCGCGCCAGGTCCAGGAGCGAGGTCCGATCGCCGGCGCCCACATTGCAGACTGCCCCGTTCACCCGCTCCGCGGGGCCGAACCCGGCGAGCAGGTTGGCCGCCACGACGTTGTCCACGTAGGTAAAATCCCGGGTCTGCTTCCCGTCGCCAAAGATCGGTGCGGCCGTGCCTGCCTGCGCGGCGTACATGAAGACCGGAACCACCGCGGCGTAGGCCGAAGTGGGACTCTGGCGGGGCCCGAAGACATTGAAGTAGCGGAGCGCCGCACCCTCGAAGACGCCGGCCCGGGCAAAGGCGAGGATCATCTGCTCGCCGGCCAGCTTGTAGGCGGCGTAGGGCGACATGGGGAGCAGCTCCATGCTCTCCACCTTGGGCAACACCTCGGTATCGCCGTAGACGGAGGAGGAACTGGAGTAGACCATCCGCCGGACTCCGGCGTCGCGGGACGCCAGGATCAGCCCCATCGTGGCGGTCACGTTATGCTGGTAGGACGCCTCGGGGTCCTCCATCGAGCGCGGCACGCTGGCCAGGGCGGCGAGGTGGAAAACGACATCGATCCCCTCGGTGGCCCGGTGGCAGACCGCGGGCTCGGTCAGGTCGCCGAGGAGGAACTCGATCCGGTCGCGGATCCGGTCGAGGTTCCGTTCGTCCCCGGTGGACAGATTGTCCACCACCCTGACCCGATGACCCTGGGCCACCAGCCGATCCGCGAGGTGTGATCCGATGAATCCGGCGCCCCCGGTAACCAGAGTCGAGATGGACGACATGCCTGCTCCTTGGTGAGATTGCGCCGGACACCCGCCCGACAGGGCCAGACCTGAGCAACGTACGTACCAACAGGGAGACCTTCTGCCCCACTCCAGTCCCTGGCCTGGCCGGATGGCCCTGGTGGCCACCGCCGCGATCCTGGCCGCCACCCTGACCCCGATGCCTCATCAGGCGGCCCAGGTGGCGCTGACAGGGCCGTTCTGCCTGGCCTGCGGAGACGGCGGCGTGGCGGACTTCATCCTCAATATCGCCCTGTTCCTGCCGCTGGGTGCCGCCCTGGCCGGCGCCGGGTTCAGGGCCAGGACGGCGGTCCTGCTCGGGCTGGTCCTGAGCACCGGGGTGGAGGTCTTGCAGTTCGGCGTCATCCCTGGGCGGGATGCCGCAGTTGGTGACATCCTCGCCAACAGCGCCGGGACCGCGCTGGGGTGGGGTCTGGCGGGTCAGATCGGTCAGCTGTTGAGACCGTCACCAAGAGGGGCAGCCATCCTGGCCAGCGGGTGGGCCCTGGTCATGATTGCCGGGACCGTCGGTGCCGTGCCGCTGATGGAACCCTCGCTGCCGAACGAAGTCTGGTATGGCCAGTGGGCCGCGGCGGGCCCGGAGCCGGAGTGGTTCGAGGGGGAGGTGCTCTCGGTCGAACTGGGCGGCCGGCCGTTGCCGCACTGGCGGATTGAGGACTGGGTCGAGCGACGCGAGGAGCTGATGACAGCCGATGCGCTGGAGCTGCGGGCAGAGATCGTGAGCGGAGCGGGCACTGGTGAGCCCCTCCGCATCGTGGCGGTCGCTGGTGACGATGGCCGGTTCGCCAGCCTGACTCAGACCGGCCGGGACCTCCACTGGGGCATCCGGCTCCGGGCCTCCGAACTCGGACTGCGCGCACCGGGTACCGTTCTCTACGGAGGGCTGCCCGGCACGGCCGGAGACACCATCACGGTCGGGGGAACCTACGCCAACAGGCTTGCCACCGTACAAGTCCGGCGGGGTGACCAGGTCACCGAGATCGAGGCCAGGTTCGGATGGCAGGATGGGTGGCGGCTGCTGCTGGGAACTGCCAAAGCCGGCCGGCCGGTCGAACTGGTGCTGACCGGACTCTGGCTCCTCGGGCTCTGGGGCCCCTTGCTCGGCTGGACCTGGCTGGCAACTGCCCGGCGACGAAGCGGACCTGGTGCCGCGACGGCGTGAGAGGTGCAACTGATGGAAAAGAGAACGGGTCCAGAAGCTTCCCTGGACCCGTTGTGATTCTGTGCGGCGACCCCGTCAGGGCCATACGGTTCAACTGGAGCGGCGTCTCCGGCGGATGGCTCCACCGGCCAGGAGTCCGGCCAGTCCGGTGCCCAGCAGGATGACGGTGCCGGGCTCAGGAACCACCGTCGGCGGCCCGCAGGCAGCATCGGTGGTCGTGGTCTTCCCGCTGCCATAGCACTTGAACGAACTCTCGTCGCCCGGACCGTCCCAACTCCCGCCATGGAAGGCGAAGTAGATCGTGCCCGGCAGTGAGCCGGTCAGGCTGAAGGTGAAGGTCCGCTCCTCACCGGAAGCGATGGATGCCGAGCCGTGCTTCTGGGCTCCGCCCAACCAGGTCGAGCCGACTGGGCGCTCCCCGCCGGAGAGGTCCGGCGACCCGTTCTTGAAGCCGTTCTGGGTCGCCGGGGTTCCGGCGGTCGGGGACAGGGTAAGGACCGGGGTACCGGTGGCTGTGAAGTAGTAGAAGCCATAGGAATGGATAATGAACGGGGTGTTCGTCGGAGCCGTCGCCAGGCTCTTCACGATGGCCGTGAAGGTCGAACCCACCAGGCTGACGTTGATGCTGGCGCAACTGGAAATCGACCCGACCGTGAGGCACTGAATTGACGTGGAGCCGCCGACGTTGAGCGGCGCCGCATGCGCCATCGTGGGTGCGGCCACCGCCGCAAGCATGAGGACCAACCGGGAGAGCTTCATCCGTTCTGCCTGTTCCTTGCTGAGATCAACATGAACGTCTGCGTGAAGAACAACACCAGATACACCGCCGTCAATAACAGGATCTTGGCCACCGCCATCCGGAACTCAACAGCGCCGGGCACCTCAGCTGCGGTGACCTGCCACACCACCGGCAGGTTGAGCCCGATCATCAGCAGCCCGAGGAGGGCAACAACCCCGAGGAAGATCGCGCCACCCATCGCCGCCGCCGCCGCCAGCCCGATCCCGCGGCCGCTCAGGGCGAACCCACTGAGGATCGCCACTCCGATGGCGGCCGGCCCGAAGCTGCCGCTCAACTCCCCGAAGGCGGCGAGTTCCCATTCCGGCACCCCGAGCTGCATCGGGAGCATCACCACCGCGACCTGAATCAGCCCGATGGCGAGAAAGGCGGTTCCGGCCAATACCCCAATTCGACGCACAGACGGTGAGGCCACTATCGCCCCCCACGGTGCAAGAAACATACCACCGACTGGAAACTTGTCACATGTAGCAACACGTTGTTGTTCATTGAGTTAGGGTGTTCGAAGGAGACCGGCATACCCAGCATCGCGACAGCTGGCGCCATCAGGTGTTGGGGGTGTACCACAACCCCTTGAGCCCGGCGTAGCCCAGCAACAGCAGGAATACCAGCCCGACCGCGACGGTGCGGGTGGCGGTCTTCTCAAGATCCGCGAGTGATTCGACCGGGGTCACCGCCCGGACGTCCGGGAGGGCAAGAATGAAGGCCATCAACCCGAGGACCAGCGCGACGGAGACCAGCAGGCAGAGTGCGCCCCAGATCCGGGACCGCAGGCGGTGCCCCGTCGCGATCGACGCCATCACACCTGACAGCAGTCCCAGCGTTGGCAGCGGCAGACCCCCGATCAGCAACGCCACGGTCGCGAATCGCCAGTTGGGGTCCGCCGGAGCCGGGGACAGCACGGCCAACGCGATATCGATGACCCCGGCGAGGAGAAGGAAGACCCCGAGGACCTGGGCTGGAGCCCAGACCCGGATCGGGTCGGGAGCCCCGGCAGGATTCGATTGGGCCTGGCCCACGTACAGTTCAGGCTGTGCCATTGTGCTCCAGTGCTCCGCTACCTCGGCCCGGTTCGACCGAACATCCGCCGCAGATACCGGCGGGCAGGGAGCAGCGCCTTGAGGGGAGAGTGTTTCACAAAATCGATCACGGCCTGTCGCCGCACCGTGCTGTCGATCTTCCGGTGCAGTCGACGTTCGAGCGCAGGGTTACCCCCGCCGGCTTGGGCGAGTTGCACACATGCTTCGAGTCCAGTGACTCCAAAGGGCTCGTAGCGCCGCCACATTTCCGGGGACAGATGCCTGCCGGTACCCTGGGGCACCCCGGCCAGCCCCGCCGCCTCCAGGATCACCATGGTCCGGACACATTTTCTACAGCGGCCACAGTTGCCGGCGCCACCCCCGTTGACGACGCAGAACCGAAGCCGGGCGACCGCCTCGGGGTGGTGCCGGAGGACGTGGAGAAACTTTTCGGCCCGATTCCATTCGGCCAGGTCCTCGACAATCTCGAGCGTGTCGCTGCTGGCCGCCTCGTCGACGTGCGCGGTACTCCCGAAACGCTTGAACCCCCGACCCACCATGGTACTCGACGGAATCAGAAACCTGGAGAATCCGCCCGCCAGGGCCAGGGCGGTCGCGGCCAGCCCGGTCCCGCACCAGTGTTGCGCCCAGTCGACCGGGAACAGCGATCGAAGATTCGTTTCTCCCTCGATCAGTTGCAGGCCGAGTCCTTCCACGGTTTCGCGGCACTGGGCCGCCGCCGCCTCGGTACCCGTCCCCGAGTCCAGGGGGACCTCCAACCCGCGCATGAACAGCGCATGAGTCAGGGGAGGCACCCCGACACGGGGGTGAGCCAGGTTGTCCAGGACCGTTGAAGTCGAGTCAACCCCACCGGAGAAGAAGCTGCCGGTGCGCGGTTTAGATGGCCCGTTGCCGGTGGTCAATGGCCTGGGCTCGGCCAGGACAGGGATCTCACGAAGGTCCTCGGGATACCAGATCGCCATCGTGCGCTGGATTCGCCCAAGTCCTCTCAGCAGTTTCGGGGAAACCGGGAGATCCGATCGCAATCCGCTGCCCGTCAGCATCGCCGGGATGACCATGGCACATACGAACGGGTCCACCACGGTCGAAACCCACGATGCGTGTTCCTTCCCAAACCTGAAGTACAGCTCGTGTTCCTGCTCGGCGTGACGAATTCGGGCGGTCGTGGTCCCGTCAGCGGTGGTGACCTCCAGGATGTGGATCTCAGCGCGAGGCGTTTCCATGGTTCTGATCGGTCACTTTCGATCGTCGAGGGTCCCGGCTGCCTGGCGGACCCGGCGCGGGATCATCAGATAGACCGGAATCCCGGTGGACACGATCGCCAACCCGAAGAGCGAACGACCTGGTGCCGCGATCACCATCGTCACCGTCAGCACCACCGTGAGCACCAGCGCCAGAGCCGGGACAACCGGGTAGCCCCAGGTGGGCACCGGCCGTGGGGTCTCGGGCTCGAGCTTCCGGAGCCGGAACAGCCCGGCGATCACCACCGCATTGAAGGCCCACCGGACGAACACCGCGAGCCCGGTGAGTTGCGCGAAGGACCCCGTCAGGGCGAGGACGAGGGCCATCACCGCCGGAATGACCACCGCCCAGACCGGCACCCGGGTGACCGGATGCACCTTCGCCATGACCCTGGGGAAGAGCCCATCCTTGGCCACCGCGTAGGGCAGCCGCCCGGCGGTGACTGCGGAGCCGGTCATGGAGCCCACCGCACTGAGAATCATCACCACTGTGAGCCCGCCCGCCAGCAGCGGCCCGCCGACCCGATCCAGCATGTCCGACACGACGTGGTCGGAGCCGGCGACGGCCGAAAAACCCAGGACGTAGAAGCAGGCCACGGTGATCGCGACGTACAGGGCGGTGGTGAGGGCCAGCCCCCAGAGAATCGCTCGCGGCATGACGCGGGAAGGGTCTTTGACCTCCCCGCCCACCCGGACCAGGTTGGAGGTCCCGCTGAAGGCCCAGAGCGCGGCCGAGACCGCCACCACGAACCCGGCGAAGGTGGTCCCGGTGCCTGTCACGTCGGCCCGGAGATTCTCGAAGGTGCCGGATCCCCCGCGGCCGAGGACGAAGGGGGCGAGCACGATCCCGAAGAGGAAGAGGACCTTCAGCCCGGTCAGCACCAGATGGGTCCGTCCAGCGGTCTTGATTCCGGCAAGAGTCAGGAAGGTGAACCAGACGATCAGGACCGCAGCCCCGATCCTGGCTCCGGTCAGCACCAGCTCGAATGGGTTCCAAAACAGTCCGGGAACGGACAGGGCGACGACCGGGTCGCCCAGCTCGGGGAAGTAGAACATCCCGAACAGCATCACCGCCGCCGCCTGGGCCGCGTGCGAAGCCGGGCTGTTGAGCACGACGCTCCGCCAGGCGTAGACGAATCCGACCCCGGGTCCGAACGCCCGACGGAGGAAGACATAGTCCCCCCCTGACTCGGGCATCATGGTGCCGAGTTCCAGGTAGCAGAAGGCCATCAGCAGGGAGAGCAGCGCCGCGACGACCCAGGCCCCCACCGCCCAGAATGGGGTTCCGGCATTCTGGGCGATCTCGGCGGGCTTCAGGAACACCCCGCTCCCGATCATGATCCCCACCGGGACCGCCATGGAGGTCCAGACGCCCAGCACCCGGACGAGCCCCGGCCGGGCTCCGGCCCCCTCCTGCCCGGTGCGGGGGCGGTACCCGATGAAACGGGGGACGCTTTGGGCCAACTCGCGAATGGTCACACGCAGCCACTGAAAAGGGACTGGGGTTGACGGGGCAAGCCCCGAGCCAACGAGAGTGGGTCAGAAGCTACCCTTGAAGCCGGAATTGGCGAGGGGTCTGTGGGGTCAGCGCAACATCTGGGTTGGTTGCATGTCGCAGAGGGCCGGCGAGGGAACCTGTCGCTACTGCGCAGCTGGGCCGGAATCGCGCTGCCGGTTCCACAGGGACCATGCAGGTACCCCGGAGAGAATGAGCAACAGGCCGACACCCGAACGAACCGGACGCTGGACCAGGATGCTGAGCGCCACCCCGATCGCGAGCACGATGAAGAGCGCCGGGACCAGCGGGTGGGGCCGGACCCGGTAGGGCCTGGGCAGCTCGGGCTCCCGGGACCGGAGCCTGATCAGCGCGGACACGGTCAGCGCCCAGAAGAGCCACTGCGCGAAGATGAAGAGGGCGGTCAACTCCTCGAACGTTCCGGTGAGGACCAGAACGGGAGCCAGCACCGCCTGGAAGGCGACCGCCCGCCTCGGCGAGGCCGTCCCGGGATCCACCCGGCCCAGCCACCGAAAGAACTCGCCCTCCCGAGCCATGGCGTACGGAACCCGGGCTCCCGCCATGGTGGAACTGGTGAGGGATCCGATCGCGCTGATGATCATCGCCAGCGTCAACCATCCGGCCATCCCCGATCCGGCCACCGCGACCAGCAGGTCGGAGGCGACATGGTCGGATCCGGCAATCTGATCGAACGGCAGCACCGCAAGGCACACCACATTGAACACGATGAACAACAGGGCAGTCGTGAGGAACCCTCCCACCAGGGCCCGGGGGATGTTGCGGCCGGGGGCAGCCACCTCGCCGCCGGCGTGGAGCAGGGTGTGCCACCCGGTATAGGCCCAGAGGGCGGCCACCACCGCCGCCATGAACCCGGCAGTGCCCCGGGAGTGGTCGCCCAGGACGGTCGCGGCGGGCATCCCGGGTTCCTGGAGCCCGAGGACCACCCCGAGTCCGATGACCGCCGCCAGGGTCAGCACCTTGGTGGCCGTGCGCGCCACCCCGCCCCAGCCCCCCACAGCCACTCGCATGAAGTTGATCAGGGCAATCGCCCAGATCAGGCCTACCGCGAGGAGCTGCCCGACCGAAACCGTCCAGAGCCACTGCCCACCCGAAAGCGGCATCTGGAGGGACAGCACCGGGGTGGTCACCCCCGGGAGGAAGAACGAGGCAAAGAGCACGGTTCCCGCCGCGAGTGAGGCCGTCGACGCCGGGTTGGTCAACAGGGTGGTGCTCCAGCCGTACAGGAACCCCCAGCGGGGACCGAACGCCCGCCGGAGGTAGACGTAGGGTCCGCCCGCCTCCGGCATCGCGCTGCCGAGTTCCGCGTAGCACAGGGCCCCGAGCAGGGAGAGGAACCCCGCCACGATCCAGGCCCAGA
This sequence comes from uncultured Gemmatimonadaceae bacterium, assembly GCA_964364615.1. GTDB lineage: Bacteria > Gemmatimonadota > Gemmatimonadetes > Gemmatimonadales > GWC2-71-9 > SZUA-320. The sequence continues at coordinate 2,314 of CAYINH010000030.1, read as the reverse complement.
GGACCAACTCGGGGGTCCCCGCCAGCCGGGCCATCTCCGATGGCTTGAGGTAGATCCCGGTCCCGATCATGGTGCCCACGGTGACCGCGGCGGCGGCCCAAGGGCCAAGACCCCGGACCAGCGAGGGCTCGCGATCCGGAGTCATGGGAAAGGGGCTCGGCCGGCCGGGCCCTCCGCGGGGCTAGTTGAGGACGACGGCGCCAAGCTGGCGGGGCTTGAAGTACCAGCAGCCCACACCGTTGGGAACCAGCACTCCGGTGGCTGACATGCTCCGGCCCGGACGGAACTGGGTCCGGGGGAAGGGGAGGTTCCCGTCCAGGATCATCTCCAGGGATCCGGTCCCGTCACTCACGGTCACCTTGAAATCCGGCGCCACCGTGATGGTATCACTGATGACTGCTCCGGTGATCTGGACCAGACCGGCGTCGAGGGCCCCGTTCTGCGCGTTGGCGGCAATCCCGGTACCCAGCGGGAGCGCGATCGGCGCTGGTCGGGTCCCGAACCGGGAGATGATCGAAAGATCCAGCGTCGGTTGACCAGCTCGCGATCCGGTCACCCCGAGCACGCTGACGCTGTCGCCCGGGGTGTTCCCGGTGAGGCCTCCCCGGAGGGCGACCCTGGTGAGCCGCAGGTAGCCGGAGCTGTCGGACAGGTGCGAGGTGGTGTCCCGGAACGACTGGACCCCCGCCAGGACGATTCCGCGCAGGAAGACCCGTTTCCCAGCCGGCAGTGCTCTGGCGGCGCGGATGCTGACTTCGGGATACCCGACCCGGGCCAGGACCAGCGTCACACTGTCGGAGATGGCGATCCGGAGAGAATCCGCCTCGACCTTCTGCACCTCGAGCGAGTCCCCGATGCTCCTCGGGACAATCGCCACCCGATACTGTCCCAGTGGAACGTTGTTGATCCGCAGAACGCCGGCCACATCGGTGTTGCCGACCTTGAAGGTATCGGTGCTCCCCCGGACGAACAGCGCCACTCGCGCGCCCTGGTAGACCGTATCCAGCACGGTCAAGGTCTTGGACCCGTCCCGGTCGAGATACACCCCGACCGAGACGGTGTAGGCCGGCAGCGGGCCGAAGCCAAGGTCGGCGCCGTCGTTGGTACAGGCCGCCGCCACCAGGATGACGGCGGAGGGGACGATCCGGCTGAGAAGAAAGCGAACCATGATCAGTACTCCATCCGGACGCCGACCCGAATCATCCGCGGATCGGCCCGCCGGGAGAGAAGTTTGCCGAAGTTGGGATTGGCGATCAGCGGCACATTCACCAGGCCGGAGGGCCCCGAGGTGAGCGGCCGGCTCGGGTCGACCAGGACCAGCGCCCGGTCCACCACCCCGAGGGCGGAGCCGACGACATTGAACGCGTCGACCACCAGGGAGAGGTGGCTGCCGTCACTGAACCGGGCCGGAAGCCCGATCTGGAACCGCAGGTCGAGCGCCGTCACCGCCTCCTCGCGGCAGCTGTTCCGCTGCAGGAAACCGTTGACCGCCGCCTGGCTGCAGCCGGCCGCCGAGAGGGCCGGGGACAACCCCGAGATCGAGCCATCGAGGTAGCCGGGATCGTTATTCCCCGCCCCGTCGCCGTTGATGTCCACCCCGGGACGGAACCCCGGCGTGAAGGGCAGCCCACTCCGGTAGCGGAGCCTCGCGCCGAGGCTGATCGCGGTCCGCCCACCACCCCGGTACTCGGCGGAGGCCACCACCCGGTGGGGCACGTCGAAGTCCGAAACCCCCTGAGCCCAGCTCGCCGCGGCCTGGTCGTCGGGGAACGGATTGAGTTGATCGGCGGGATCCATCATCCGGGCCCCCAGCACGTTGTCCTCGGTGCGAGAGAAGGTGTAGGCCAGGTTGAGGTTGAGGCCGACCGGCACCGTCCGCTCGACTGCCAGGGTCACCTCGGCGTAGTCGGAGAATCCGGTAGGGGAAAAGCCACTCACCAGGTCGAAATCCGCGAACCGCCGATTGCTGGTCGGCTCCGGGGTCAGCAACCCGCCCTGCTTGACGAGGGTGCCGAAGACCGCCCGTCCCTCCTGGGTCTTGCCGAGCGGCTGCGCCACGCGGTTGATATCGGCCCGCTGCTGAATGAAGTCGGTGTGGCTGTAGAGCCCGTTGATCCGGAGCGCGATCCCGTTGGGCCAGGCGCGGCTGATGCCGGCTCCCCCCTTGAAGGCCCGGGGCGCCTTGTAGCTGGAGTTGAACATCGCCAGTCGCGGCCCGACCGACGGGGCCAGCAGGTTATCGGGCCTGGTCGGCCAGAAGTCGTAGTCGCCAATCCATCGGCGAATGGTGGTCCGACAGTCGAAGACGATCGTA
>CAYINH010000029.1:10072-14716 GCA_964364615.1 uncultured Gemmatimonadaceae bacterium | reverse complement strand
CTAAGGAGGCCGAATGCCGTCGTTCGACATGAGCCTGGTCCAGCGTGGGGCCCGGTTGCGCCGCTCGCCCTTCCATGAGGCCGAACAGCGTCACAGCCCCCGCGGATACACCGTCTACAATCACATGCTGTTCCCGACCCACTACGACGACTTCGAGGCCGAATACTGGCACCTGCTGAACCACGTCACCCTCTGGGATGTGGCGGTGGAACGGTGCCTGGAGGTCTCGGGTCCGGATGGGTTCCGGCTGGCCCAGCTGATGACCCCCCGCGATCTGTCCACCTGCGCGGTCGGCCAGGCGAAGTATGTGCTCCTCTGCGCCGCCGACGGCGGCATCCTGAACGACCCGGTGATGACCAGGATGAGCGAGAACCGCTTCTGGTTTGCGCTGGCCTCGAGCGATGCCCTGTTCTATGCCAAGGGGCTGGTGGCGAGAAACGGCCTGGACGTGGAGATCCGGGAGGCGGAGGCCCATCCCCTCCAGATCCAGGGACCCAGGGCGCGCGACGTAGTGCGGGCCCTGTTCGGGGACGGGATCCTCGATCTCAAGTACTACTTCTTTCGGGAAGCCCAGATGGACGGGATCCCCGTCATCATCACCCGGACCGGCTGGACCTCCGAGATCGGCTACGAGCTGTATCTACTGGACCCGTCGCGCGGGACCGACCTGTGGGACCGGATCCTGGAGGCGGGGGCTCCATTTGAGATCCGGCCCACCGGGCCCAGCGACATCCGCCGGATCGAGGGCGGGATCTTCAACTGGGGCGCCGACATGACCTGGGAGGACAACCCGTTCGAGCTGGGACTGGAGCGGCTGGTGGACTTCGACATGGCGGGCGAGTGCGCGGCGATGCCGGCCCTCAAACGGATCCGGGACCGGGGGGTCGAGCGCCGGATCGCCGGTGTCACCATCGACGGCGACCCGTTTCCGGCGCTCAACTACACCAAGTGGCCGGCCTGGGCCGAGGGGCGGCAGGTGGGACAGGTGACCTCGGCGATCTACTCACCGAGGCTCCAGCTGAACATCGGCTACTGCTGGCTGCCGACCCGGCTGACCGCGCCGGGCACCACCGTGTCGGTGGCGAGTGAGTGGGGGCCACGGACCGCCACCGTCACGCCATTGCCGTTCGTGGACCCGCAGAAGCGGATCCCGGTGTCGGGGTAGGTTTCGTCGGGCAGCATGAAAGTCCCTTCACAAACTCCGCGAGCATGGAGTGATAATCCGACGGTTCTTGTCGGCAAACTCCCCTTGCACCGGCGTGGTGTCGGGGGTATTGCGGCTTCGGTTGCGCGGTCGTATCATGGCGATCAAATGCGGTTGTCAGTTCGTGGGTGTGGACTGGCGGTGCCCTTTGCGGCCGTTCTGATTCTCGTCGGATGCACTGATCCCTCCGGCGGTGGCTCGGCACGGGTGCGGGCCGCATTGGTCCGGCTGCCGGGCGGGAGCATGTCGGCGGCCGCCTCGCCCACCGCGGCGGGATTCGACTTCCCTTCCCTCACCATCCCGTGGACCAGCCAGGTCAACGTCACCTCGGTGCAGATACCGATCACTCAGATACGTCTGGTCCGCGCCGGGGGCAGTTTTGATGACCCCCAGCTCTACGAATGTCCGGCGCCGACCGCCGCAGGCTGCCTGGTGGAGCTGAATGGCCCTGCACTGCAGAACCTGCTGGGCACGGCCCCCGTTGCAACGAAGGTCGGCACCTATGACAGGGTCGCCATCGGGTACTGCAAGGAGCCGGTCATTACCGGGTATCGGCTCTTCGCGACCGCCACAGCCATCATCGGCGGAACCACCTACTACACCCGGACTACGGGCACCCTCGGTACCACGGGCCCGGCCGAGCCGGTCTTCATCGATTTCACCGGCTGCGCCTCCGAATACCCGATTTCCCCACCGCTGGTGATTGCGGATAGCCTGGTCGCCATCCTTGAGCTCCGGCTGTACTTCGACATGTTCAACATCGCCACGGCGGTGCTGCCGAGCCCACAGGCTGACAACATCTTTGTGGGGGGGCCGTGCACCGCGAGGCCGGTGCCAGGCACACCGTTCGTGTGCGTTTCTTCTGCCGTGCCCGTCGCGGTCGTTGGGACGATCCCCCCGGTTATCGAGTACTACCGGGTGAATAACACCGCCACGATCGGGCTGGTGTTTGATGCCACCACCGACCTCTGGTACGGGGGATACGTCAGGCGGTTCATGGTGGAGGACCAACCGTGGAATCTCTCGATCGGCGAGGCGTTCTTCGCGTCGATGACGAGCACCGGGGGTGGCACCTATCGCCTGGTGCAAACCGGCTCGACTTTTGGGTCGATCGGAACGGTGTTTCCCGCCTGGCAGCGCGCGACCCACACCGGGACGATGACCCGCGTGGGCGGGTCGACCGCCCCCTACTCGGCGGTGCGGCTGCCCTGATGATCACCCCGGCCCGACTCCGGGTCCGGCAAGCGAGCAGCCGATCGCGGTGGGCACCGGCCTAGAAGCGGGGCCTCGTCGACCTCGGCGCCTTGCCACAGTTCTCCGGCCAATTCGCCGGCCAGGTCCCCGGCGACTTCTCCCGGGAAACGAACTCGGGATCCTCCGACGCGAGGTACACCATCATCGCCGCCAGGGTCGCGTTGTGTTTGAGGTCATCGAACACCACTTTGTCGTACGTGTCGCGGTTGGTGTGCCAGGTGTAGCTGCCATAGTTCCACGACACGGCACCCATCCCGAACGAGGGGGTGCCATAGCAGGCGAACACCGCCCCATCGGTCCCGCCCGGATTCCCGGTCGGCGCGTCAGTGAACCTCCACGACACCACGTTCGGGCTCAGGCTGTCGGTGTAGAATCCCGGCAGCTGCCCATACCAGGCCTTGAGGTGGCGGCCCATGTCCGACAGCCCGGCGCCGGAGAGCGACTGCACCCGGCCGGTCCCGTTGTCCTGGTTGAAGAGTGCCTGGAGCCCCTTCATCACTTCGGGACGCTGTTCGGCAAAGGCCCGGGAGCCGTTGAGGCCCTGCTCCTCGCTCGACCAGTGCCCCACCAGGATGGTGCGTTTGGGGTTGGGGTAGGCCAGCTTGAGGATCCGCATGGCCTCAATGGCCATCATGGTGCCGGTCCCGTTGTCGGTGGCGCCGGAGGAGCCGTCCCACGAGTCGAAATGGGCGGAGAGCATGACATACTCGTCCGGCTTCTCGCTGCCCCTGATCATCCCGATGGTGTTGAACGCCGGTACCTCGCCCAGGAGTTCGGCGTCGAGCTCGAGTGACAACATCGGGTGCTGGCCGTTCTCGGCCAGCCGGGCCACGAGTCCGTAGTCCTCACAGCTCAGGGTCACCGCCGGGGCGACGGTGTTGTAGCTCTCGAAAATTTCCGTGGTCCCCCAGCCACCTCCACCGCCGAAGCCGCCCCGGGCGGCCGCTGCATCGGCCAGACTGGCGGCTGGTCCACCGCCCTGGGCCGATGCCGGTCCACTCTGACCACCCTGGCCGCCGAACCCCCCCCGCCCACCAGCCGGCCCGCCAAACGGATTGGCGAAACCGCTCAGCTTGTTGCGCGACGAGACCACGCCGGCCACGCTGGCCTGCTCCAGCCTGATACCCAGGGTCCCGGTGCCGAGTGCCAGGGAGTACCCGGTGCCGCGATAGAGCCTGGTGCTGTCCTGGTCAGCGGCCCAATCCCGCTGCATCAGCGCAATGGTGGTGTCCATCCGGGCCTTGGACTCCGGGGTGGCCCAGCGGATCCAGTCCTCCGACGGGCGACAGGTGGGCCAGGCCGGGGAGACCAGGACGATCTTCCCTCTGGCCTGGGGCAGCCACCGCACGAACTCGGTGCTGTCCCCGAACCTGGGCAGCACGATCGCCTCGGCGCGCACCGCTTTCCCCCTGGTGCCGGGGCTCCAGGCCAGCATCATCCCCTCAAGCGAACGCACCCGCGGGGCGACCAGATCCACGTGGGACACCCCGCGCCGCCATCCCCGCCAGGTGCCGTACCGCTCCTGTTTCGCCTCGATCCCCCATGCCCGGTATTGCTGGATCACCCAGTCGCTGGCGGCGGCGTACCCCGGGCTCCCGGTGAGGCGGGGGCCAATGGAGTCGAACAGCACCTGCGAGAGCTGCTGCACTCGCGAACTGTCCATCCCGAGTCGCCAGATGCGCTGGAGCGCCGGATCATTGGTCGGGAACCCCTGCGGGGCCTGGGCCGTGGCGGGTACCAGCGGGAAGACGGCGAGCAGGCTGGCGAAAGCGAGCTGACGGAAGCGGAGCATGGCGCCTGGGGGTCGAGGTTGGATGAGGGACGTTCGGGATAATGGTCCGAGCCGGTCCGGGGTGGCAAGCCCCGACGGGCCGCCCGCGACCGTGGGCTCAACCGGCGGTCAGGCCTGTTCGACCCTGAGCTCCACCGAGCCTCTGATGCCATAGCTGACATGGACCTGCCACGGGCGACAACACACCGGGCAGTCCTCCACGTACTCCTGCACCGCACCGCCGGCCGCATCGAGCGTGATCTCGACGACCTCGCCACAATACGGACACTCCACCTCGGCCTCGTGCTCGGCGTCGACCTCGCCCAGCGGCTCCAATGAGTCCTCGCCGGCGTCGTGGCCCTCGAAGTCCTCGTCCATCTCACTGTCCATGGTTCGATCCCCCGTCCAAAGATTC
>CAYINH010000029.1:0-10062 GCA_964364615.1 uncultured Gemmatimonadaceae bacterium | reverse complement strand
ACGAGGACGAGTCAGAGCGCCTGTAACTATTGCGGCGACCCCGTGGCCGACCCGGCTGCCGGACAGTATACTGAATCCACGATCCGTTTGCCTCAACCGCAGCGGTGGGCTCTCCTTCTGGTCTGAGCGTTGAAGATCTCGAAACCAAGGGTGGTGACTGTGATGGACCGACGCGGTTTCATCGGAGCGAGCCTGGTCGGGGGCGCGAGCCTCGCCGTGGGGTCGACCGGCTGCACCCGGACCGGCCCGGGCCCCGGGCCGGAGGCGACATCCACGTCCGTGACGCCCTTCGAACTCGACGAGGTCACCATCGCCGAGCTCCAGCGGAGTATGGAGTCCGGGGAGCGAACGGCTCGATCGATCACCGAGCTGTACCTGCAGCGGATCGACGCGCTGGATCGGCAGGGGCCGGAACTCCGGGCGATCATCGAAACCAATCCGGATGCGCTGGCGATCGCGGACGCCCTCGACGCCGAGCGGCGCGCGACCGGGCCACGGGGTCCGCTGCACGGGATCCCCATCGCCCTCAAGGACAACATCGACACGGGTGACGGGATGCACACCACGGCCGGCTCGCTGGCCCTGCTCGGCTCGCCCGCGCCGATCGACGCCCATGTCGCCGAGCGACTGCGCGCCGCCGGGGCGGTGATCCTCGCCAAGTCCAACCTCAGCGAGTGGGCCAACTTCCGTTCCACCCGCAGCAGTTCCGGTTGGAGCGCTCGGGGCGGCCAGTGCCGCAATCCCTACATCCTCGACCGCAGCCCCTGTGGCTCCAGCTCCGGGTCGGGCGTGGCGGTCGCGGCCAACCTGTGCGCCTTGGCAGTGGGGACCGAGACCGATGGCTCCGTGGTGTGTCCCGCCGCGATCAACGGGATCGTCGGTATCAAGCCCACCCTCGGGCTGGTGAGCCGCGCCGGGATCGTGCCGATTGCCCACAGTCAGGACACGGCCGGTCCGATGGCCCGTACGGTAGCCGACGCGGCGGCCCTGCTGGCGGTGATGATTGCCAGCGATCCTCGCGATCTGGCCACCGCCGAAGCGGCCGGTCGGTCCCTCGATCTCAGGGCGATCCTGCAGCCGGGCTCCCTGCGGGGCGCCCGGCTGGGGCTGGCTCGCGACATGATGGGGTTCCACGACAAGGTCGACGGGCTGATGGAGGAGGCCGTGGCCGCGCTGCGCGACGCCGGTGCGCAAGTCGTCGACTTCGAACTCGGCCTGGCCCGCAAGGAGATCGACGACGCCGAGCTGGAGGTGCTGGCCTACGAGTTCAAGGCCGACATCGCGGCTTACCTGGCAACTCGGCCCGACGTGTCCCACCGCACCCTCGCGGATCTGATCGCCTTCAACGAGGCCAATCGCGACACCGAAATGCCGTACTTTGGGCAGGAACTCTTTGCGCTGTGCCAGAAGAAGGGCTCGCTGGAGACGCCGGAGTATCTCAAGGCGCTGGCCACCTCCAAGCGGCTGACCCGGGAAGCGGGAATCGACAAGGCGCTCGCCGCGCAGGGCATCGAGGCGATCCTGGCGCCCACGGCAAGCCCGGCGTGGACGATCGATCTGCTGGTTGGTGACCACTTCATCGGCGGCAGTTCCACCCCGGCTGCGGTGGCCGGATACCCCCACGTGACCGTGCCGTGCGGATTCGTGCAGCAACTGCCGGTCGGGCTGTCATTCTTCGGTTCCCGCTGGTCGGACGAGCGGATGATCGCCCTCGCGTACGGCTACGAGCAGGCGACCAGCCATCGGCGGTCCCCGGGCTTCGTGGAGACGCTCAGCTAGGCGGCGGCGCGGGTTGGCGCACCAGGCTTGGCGCCGGGTATCATTTGGACGGTGCCCCGCAGCCCCTACCGACTTCGACTGAGGCTTCCGTATGGCAGACGAGTCGCTCGCCCGACAACTGGCCACGCTCCGCGGCCTGCTGGACGAGGTCGACACCCGCCTGGCCCGGGCCCCCGCCGCTCCGCCGGGTCTCGAGGACCTGAAGCGCTCAGTCGATACCCTTCGCACCAACATGTGGGCCGTTCTCTCGGCCGGACATGGGGCCCTCGCCCCGGTGCGGGTCGAGCGGCTGAAGCTCCGCCGTGCGGTCGAGGGCCTTCGGGCGGTCCGGGCCACGCTCACCTCCCGGCCGGCCGGGAGTCCCCACCCGGAGCACCTCGAACTTCAATCTCTGGCCCGCGAGATTGCCGACCAGATCGGTCAACTCAAGTGACCGGTCGGCTCGGGAGGCCATGCCGCTGGGGCCTGCTCCTCGCGGCGATGTTGGCAGGAAAGGAGCGAGCGGTGGCACAGGTCGGCCCCTCCGAAGGACTCGACCACATCACTCTGTATTCCGGCTCGTTGGCCCAAGGCGCGGCAGCCTTTGCCCGCCTGACCAGCGTCACCCCGACTCCAAGTGGGCAACATCCCGGGCGTGGGACCCGGGACGCCCTGGTCAGCCTCGGCCAAGGGCGGTACCTGGAGCTCCTACGCGCCTGAGCGGTCTGGTCCGCGCACTCGGGCTGGCCGTGGTGGTCCGATCCGGTACCGCACCAGCGGCTCCGGTGACCCCCCAGTGCCCGCGCGGTACCGTGCGGTTCACCAGCGACTGATCCGTGGCACCCGGCGACGCTGTGGTTGAGGCATTGCTGGTCCGGCCCCGGGTCCAATCCCCCGGGGAGGAAATCGCCAACAGCGTCAGCCATGGCGTCGGCCTGCTGGGCACCCTGATCGCGCTTCCAGTGCTGGTGATCGGCGCCGTGCCCCACGGCCCAGCCGCCATCGTGGGTGCCGCGGTCTTCGGCGCGACCATGGTCCTGCTCTACCTCACCTCGACGCTGTACCACGCCATCCCGCCGAGTCGCGCCAAGCGGGTGTGGCGAATCCTGGATCACGGGGCGATCTACCTCCTGATCGCCGGAACCTACACGCCGTTCACCCTCGGCGTCCTGCGGGGGCCCTGGGGTTGGACGCTCTTCGGACTCATCTGGGCCCTCGCCCTGGCCGGCATTCTCCTCAAGTCGGTCGGAGGCGTGCGACACCCGCGGCTGTCAACGGGGGTGTACCTGGGGATGGGCTGGCTGGTTCTTGTCGCGGCCAAGCCGCTATGGCAGACGGTACCAGGATGGGGACTCTTCTGGCTGGCGGCCGGTGGGGTCGGGTACACGGCGGGGGTCGGGTTCTACGCGGCCACCCGGGTCCGGTATGCCCATTTTGTGTGGCACCTGTTCGTCCTCGCAGGTACCGCCTGCCACTTCATTGCCGTGCTCCGATACGCCAACTGACCTGTCTGCATTACTGGGAGAGGCAACCGACTCAGGGTGCGCCCGGGAGGATCGGAAGCCCCTCCGGCGCTGCGGCCAGCAGCCCGGCCCCATAGCGACAGTCCTCCCTCCCATTCTCCGGCGCTGTCCGGCAGAATCGCTCCCTGGCCTCCGAATCGCCGGTGTAGAGCACCAGCAACTCTTCTCCGATGGCGACCCAGCACTGCCGGCGATTGCGCCCCTCGGGAATCTCGCGGCAAAACTCGATCCCGTCCTCTGCCCGCCCCGTCACATCGACATAGTTCTTGGCCACGCCTAGAAAACACCACGGCTGATAGCCCGGATCTCCCACGCTGCAATACCGGATCGCCCGCTTGGTATCCTGGACTGTGAACCCGCTGGCGTTGGTGCCGAGACTCAGATAGCAGAGGTGACGCACGTGAGCCGGCGCCTTGTCACACTCGGCCGCGGCCGCGACCCAGTCCTGCCCGGTTCGGTCGAGCAGTATCCCGCCCTGGAGCTGGAAACAGGACTGCAGGTATTGCTCCGCCATGATCGAACAGGGGTAGAGGGCGTCGGCGGAGTCCCGCATCTTGAAGGGGGGAGGGCCGGCCCCCACGTCGTGCCCATCATGGCCGGTCTGATCTTCGGGCTCCGCGGACCCGGCGTCGCGATTGGCAATGATCTGGGCCGCGGGATGGTGAGCCCGTGGGCTTGAGGCCACGGCGTTCTCCATGAAGGCGCCGCCATAGCACGCCTCACGATCCCAGGGGCTCGGCAGCCAGTCGCAGCTGCTCAGGGCGCGCGGGAGGTCCCAGTTCAGGGCCATCTCCAGACCGTGTCCCATGCCATGGACGCACTGGAACCGGGCGAGGTACCCCGGTGTCTGCCTGGCCACAATGTCACAGAGCCAGACCACCTTGGTCGAATCGAGGCCTCCGTCGCTGGTGAGGTAGGACTGGATCACCCCATGGTAGCAGCCCGACTGGAAGAGGCCGGTGCAGGCGGCGAACACCGTGCCGATATCGAGTCCCGGCTGCCACGCCCTGATCCCGATGATATGGGTGTAGACATGACCCTCGGCCCGGACGACCCGGTCGAGGTCGGCCAGCACGCTCAGCGAGGCGAGGCTCAGTCGGACCCCACCCGTTCCGGCCAGCGCCAGGAAATACTGTTCGTAGCATTGCTGGCGATCGGTACCCTGACGATCCTGGCATTGGCGGTGGGCCAGCCGGCCGAGCGCCACCGAGTCGCCAGCCTGGGTCGCCGCGGCAATCCGGGCCTCGGCTTCCTGGGCGGCCAGTGGCCGGTCCAACAACGGACGTCCGAAGATCCACCCCAGCGTCACGGCGACACTGATGCCGATGACGGTGGCTGCGCTGCGCAAGGTGATCATGGTCCGGCCAGCCCGCTCAGGTTCGGGTCAAAGGTCTGGTGAGTGCTCTCTGGAAAGATAGCCCGTCGAGCGAGGGGTGGCGCTGTCGGTAGTGCAACACACCGGTGGAGCTGTCCTACCGGTTCGGGTCGGCCTTCCGGGTCCAGCGGGATTCGTCCCGGGTCTCCACCTTGGCCATCATCCGGTCGAAGGCCTGGTCCAGATCGATGCCCTCCCGGTTGGCCATGCAGATCAGGACAAAGAGGATGTCGGCCATCTCCATGGCCAGGTCGCCCTCAGGTTCCTCCAGTTTCCTGGTCTTCTGGCCGAACCGGTGATTGATCTCCCGGGCCAATTCGCCGACCTCCTCGGTCAACCGGGCCAGGTTGGTCAAGGGAGCGAAGTAACCCTCCTCGAACCGGGCAATCCACTGGTCAACGCGCTGCTGGGCCTGGGTCAAGCTCATCGGGGGACTCCTGGAAACGGCGGCGGATTCACCGGAGGGTCGGACGGGCTAGATTAGCTGTTGAAACGCGCGGCGTCAAACCGCGCACCAACCGCCACCCCCCAGCCCAAGGGCCTTCATGCGTTCCCGCGAGCGGATTCTCGCCAACCTGGAGACGATCTACCGCGAGTCGTACGAGCTGGCCCGGGCCGCCGACCAGACCGGTCGGATGGGTGAGCTCGACAGCGCCTACATGCGGGATCAGTTGATGCTGGAGATTCTGCTGGATATCCGCGATCTGTTCGCGGTGGCGCCGGCGGCGCCGGCTTCCGGGAAGAGTGCCCTGGAGCACCTCGAGGCGCTCCGGCGACTGGCGAAGCCCCGGGGCTAGTTGGCCAGGAAGTTGATGGTGGCGATTCGCCGTTTGGGATCGCCTGGGGCGACGGCCACCCGGATCTGCGCCAGACGGCTCTGGGTCCGCCCCGGATCCCCCATCAGGAGCGCCGCGCCGAGCGCGGCCCGAGCATCCCCGGTCGGGGCGACATCGAGGACGGTGGCGCTCAGGGTGATCGCCGCCCGTCCGCCTCCTGAGGGGCCGCCCTGTGCTTCGGCCCGGCCGGCACCGACCAGCAGCACCACTGCGGTCAGGCCGCCGGTGAGGCGGAGAGGGAGCAGGCCTTCGAGCAGGGTGCCTGGGCGCATGGTCCCCCCCCCCCTAGGAGGCCGCACTGAGCCAGCCGGCCGCTTCCATCGCCACCCCCGCCATGTCGATCCGGAGCTTGTGCACCTCGACCTGGGTGAGCCCCAGGGCAGTGAGCGCCGTGTCCGCAACGGGATCCGCGGGTCCCTCATCGACCAGGCCCTCGCCAAATTCGGTGACCAGCGCCTCCGCGGCCCCGACCACGAGGGCCAACTGACGGCTCGGCCCGGGATCCCATGGGGGTTGATGGTGATGGGCCACCGCGGCGACCACCCTGACCGGGAGGTACCACCGCTCCAGCAGCTTGGCCCCCATCCGTCCATGGTCCATCCCGAGCTGTTCGATCTCCTGGCGCCACCGAGGCGTGTTCGGCTCCGCGAGGTCGCGTATCTGGGTGAAGACGTCGGGCAGGTACTGATCCAGAAAGAAGATGCCCACATCGTGCAACAGGCCGGCGATGTAGGCGTCAGAGGGATTCCCGATGTCCCGTCGGCTGGCAATAGCTCCGGCGACGGTGCCGACCGCAACTGAGTGGGTCCAGAACCTCTGGTAGTCGAGGTTCCGACCGGTCTCGAACAGCCGGATGGTTCCGACCCCCAGGCAGAGCGAAGCCACCCGCTCCAATCCGAGTCGCTCCACCGCCATCTCAATGGAGGTCACATGGCCCTCGGTCCGGGCAATCCCCGCGGTGTTGGCGGCCTTGAGCAGTCGGAGCGCCAGGGCAGGGTCCCGGCCGATGAGGGACGCGATCTCGACGCTGTTGACGTCTTCGCGCGCCAGGAGCGTCCGCACCTGGAGGGCGGTGGCGGGCAACGCCGGGAGCTCTTCCCGGGTTTCGAGGACTCTGGCAAATCGTTCGGTGAAGCTCACGCGCTCTCCTGGCCAATAGGCTGGTTCACACACTATCGGCCCCGAATCCTTCCGCCTTGAGGGGGCATTCCTTGCCGGTCGCGTCGGCAGCTTCTGCCGAATTCCCGGTGGAGAATGAACCGCGAGATGGTTGACACCAAACGGCTTACGGCAGACCGCCAGGTGGCACCCTCCTTGCCCCTCCGGGCGGAGTCGGGTGGGACTTGCCGATGGATCGCCAGGCCCTGGACTGTTCTCGAAATGAGACTTCTCTACTGAGGGTGGACACGTGGCCAGAATTCTTCTCGTTGAAGACGATGACAGCGTCCGTCGAATGCTGCGCCGGACGCTGGAGCGTGCCGAGCACGTGGTGTTCGAGGCCAGCAACGGCCGCGAGGCTCTGGAGCGGCGCAGAGAGGTCGAACCCGATCTGATCATCATTGACCTGATCATGCCAGAGAAAGAGGGGCTGGAGACCATCCAGGATCTCCGCCGCGAAGGGGTGCAGGTGCCGGTCATCGCCATGTCCGGCGGCGGCAAGATCGGGGCTGACAGCTACCTCTCCGTGGCCCGTGCCTTCGGGGCGGCCCGGGTGCTCAGCAAGCCCTTCGGTGCAGCAGAACTTCTCCGCGACATTGACGCCCTCCTGGTCACGACCTGAGGCCCCGACGATGAAACCCCTGGTACTCGTGGTGGATGACGATCTGGGAGTCCGGATGATTCTGGAGCGGTTGTTGGGAGCCGAGGGACTGGAGGTCGTCACGGCCGAGAGCGGGATTCGGGCTCTGGCCCTGCTGGAACGGCGCCCCCCTGATCTGGTCCTGTTGGACGTGGTGATGCCGGGTCTCGACGGGTTCGCGGTCTGTGCCCAGATCAAGAACAATCCCGCGACCCGTTTGATCCCCGTTGTTCTGGTGACCGGATTGGGCAATTCGGATGACCGGGTCCGGGGGATCGAGGTCGGGGCCGACGATTTCCTCTCCAAGCCGTACGTCGTGGCCGAGCTGATTGCCCGGGTCCGCTCCCTGCTGAGAACCAAGAGCTTCATCGACCAGCTGGAGCGGATCGAATCGGTGGTGACGACCCTGGCGCTGTCGATCGAGGCGCGTGACCCCTACACCCATGGCCACTGCGAGCGGCTGTCCTGCATGGGCGCGGCCTTGGGTGCTCGACTGGGTCTGTCCGATCGAGAGATCGAGGCCCTCCGGATGGCCGGCGCGCTCCACGACATTGGCAAGGTGGCCATCCCGGATGCGATTCTGCTCAAGCGGGGTCCCCTGACACCGGAAGAGCGCCTGATCATCCAGAAACACCCGGTGCGGGGCGCCGAGATCTGCCGCCCGATCAAGTCCTTTGGCCTGGTGCTGCCCATCATCCGCCATCACCACGAGCGGCTGGATGGTTCCGGCTATCCCGATGGTCTGGTGGGTGACGCCATCCCCAGGACGGCCCAGGTGCTCCAGGTGGTTGATGTGTTCGACGCCCTGACCTCCGACCGCCCCTACCGGCAGGCGGTCACCCCGGCCGAAGCCCTGACCATGATCGATGCCGAAGTGGCACGGGGCTGGTGGAATCCCGCCATCGTGCAGGAATTCGCCGCCCTGGTGGCGACCGGTGCCGTCGCGACCATGCACGCCGCCTGATGGCCATGCGCGTCCTGGTGGTAGACGACGAACCGGTGGCCCGACGGATCCTCGAACGGATTCTGTCCGACAACGGCTACGAGCCCCTGGTCGTGGAGAACGGGGCCCAGGCGTGGCAGGTGTTCCAGGAGATCGTCGTGTCGCTGGTGATCACCGACTGGGTCATGCCCGACATGGATGGCCTTGAGCTGGTGCGGCGGATTCGGGCCGCCCGACGGCCCGCCTACACCTACTCGATCCTTCTCTCGGCCAAGGAGGGACGCAGCAGCTTTCTGGAGGGCATGAAAGCGGGTGCGGATGACTTCCTCTCCAAGCCCATCGATCAGGAAACCCTTCTGGCCCGACTCCGAGTCGCCGAGCGGGTGCTGGGTCTTGAGCGGACCGTCACCCAGCTGAAAGAACTGCTGCCGATCTGTTCCTACTGCCAGAGCATCCGGGTGGACGACGTCTCCTGGGCTCCCATCGATCAGTACCTTGCCTCCCAGACCAACTCCAGGCTTTCGCATGGGGTCTGTCCCACCTGCGCCACACGGCACTTCGACCCGATCCTCCGGTGACGGGCGCGTTGTCGAGCATCGCCCTCACCGACTTGCAGGCCCTGCTCGCCGGAATCGACGCCATCGTCTGGGAGGCCGACCCGGAGACCTTCCGCTACACCTTCGTCAGTGGCCATCCTGATTCGCTGCTGGGGTATCCGGTCGAGGAGTGGCTGGCCGACGGGTTCTGGCGAAGGATCCTCCATCCAGCCGATCGGGCAGCCACAGAGCTACTCGCCAGGGCCGAAACGGACGCCGGTCGTGATCACCTGCTGGAGTACCGGGCACTCACGGCCGACGGGCACGAGGTCCGGCTGCGCGACCAGGTCCGGGTGGTCCGGGAGCACGGCCGGGTGTCTCGCCTGCGCGGGGTGATGGTCGACATCACCCAGCGGCATCGGGAAAGAGAAGAGTTCCGGGAAACCCGCGACCTGCTCGATTCGGTCCTCGGCTCGATCGACGCCATCGTCTATTCTCACTCATTGACTCTCCATGAGCGCCGCTATATCAACCCGGCGGTGGGGCGGATCTTCGGACGACCACCGGAGGACTTCGTCCGGAATCCCCGGGCCTGGCTCGAGATGGTGCATCCCGGGGACCGGGGGCGGGTGCAGCAGGCCGTGGAGGGGGTCGTGGCCGCCGGGGGGCTCGACCTGGAATACCGGATCATCCGGCCCGATGGCTCCATGGTCTGGCTCCGTGACCGCGCCCGGGTCGTGCCAGGGGCGGATGGCCGGCCGGAGCGGGTGGACGGCATCGCCGGCGACGTGACCCTCCGGAAGGAAGCGGAGCTGGCGCTCCAGCGCAGCGAGGAGCAAACCCGGGCGATCATCGACAGCGCCCTCGATGCGGTGATCACCACCGATGAGGGCGGCCGGATCACCGGCTGGAACCAGTGCGCGGTCACCACCTTCGGCTGGTCCGCGGGAGAGGTGCTGGGCCGGCCGCTGGAGCAGATCATCGTTCCCCCCGACCAGCGGGCAGACCACCGGCGCTGGTTCCGGGGGTTCCGGGACTCCGGTTCCTCGGAACTGCCGCCGCGGCGGATGGAAACCCAGGCCCTCCGGCGCGACGGCACCACCTTTCCCGTTGAAGTGTCCCTGTCCCCGATCCGAGTCGGTAACCGGCTCACGTTCAGCATCTTCCTCCGGGATATCTCCGAGCAGCGTCAGGACGGGCTCGCGCTCCGGGAGTCCGAGGCCCGCTACCGGGCCCTGATCAACTCCGCGCCGGACGGCATCTTCACCCTCGATGTGGAGGGCCGGGTGGTTT
>CAYINH010000028.1:0-14795 GCA_964364615.1 uncultured Gemmatimonadaceae bacterium | reverse complement strand
ATGTATACGGAAAAACACGAGACCTGCATAGTTTCAGATGATCATGGGTTCAGACTCGATTGATTTTACGGGGTTGATCGTTGTTTTATTTTTCCAATGCAGCGCTTGGGTCCTGGCTGCGCAATATCCGCACGATGACGCCGCAAGGGTAAATAGGGTCAGACTTGATTAATTTTGCATTTTTCCCGTTTTTTAGTTTTTAATCGAGTCCGACCCTATTTTTCCTAGACCCTATTTTTCCCTATTTTTCCTCACAAAAAACATAAAGGGCAGGGCGATGGCGCGCAAAGTCTGGATTGAGGTGGCGTTGAACGGTTCCTGGCGCCGCGACATGCAACCCAATGTTCCGGTGACGGTGGAAGAAATGATCGCCGATGGCGTGGCCTGTGTTCAGGCGGGCGCGGCCATTTTACATTTGCATGCGATGGACCCGGTCACCGGCAAACAGAATGACGATCCCGATATTTACGCCGCCATATTACTGGGCATTCGCGCTGGAACCGATGCGATCGTCTACCCGACCTTCACCAATCAACCCGCTTCGATTCCCGACGACGTGCTGGTGAACGCACGGCCCAAGGATGGCTACGCCAAGGGGGATAACCGCGGGTTGAGTCCCGCCATCGGGTTTCCAGCCCTCACCGTGCCGGCCGGCCTCACGGCCGATGGGCTGCCGGTTGGCCTCGAGTTCCTCGGGCGGCCGTTCAGCGAGAAGCAGCTGTTTCGCTTCGGCTATGCCTACGAACAGGCCACTCATCGTCGTCGCCCGCCCCCGACCACCCCACCGCTGGGGAGCGGGCGGTGAGTCAGCCTGCTAACGTGACCGCTCCCCTGGATCGCCTGAAGGAGCGCCTGGCCGATCGCTACCGGATCGAGCGGGCGGTGCCGGACCATTGCCTGGTCGGGCGCGAGCTGAGCCGGGAACCCACTACCGGTTCCCCTACGGCCCCCATGACCGCTTCAGTTACCTGGCCCTTCCTCCAGTCCGAGACGACATCATGTCCCTGAACCGCCGGCTTCCCGTTGCCCTCGCCTTGACAACGCTTGGCACGACCCTCGTGCCGGCCCCTGCACTGTACGCACAGCCGGCCACCGGCACCGTAGTGCTCGATTCGGCGTTCCTGGCCGGGTACCGGTGGAGGAACCTGGGCCCCGACCGGGGTGGCCGTTCCATTGCCGTGTCCGGTGTGAAGGGGCGGCCCAAAGAGGCCTACTTCGGGGCGGTCGGGGGCGGGCTATGGAAGACCACCGATGGCGGCGACAACTGGACTCCTGTCACCGACTTCAAGATCACCGCGGCGTCGGTCGGCGCGGTGGCGGTGAGCGAGACCAATCCCGACCTGGTCTTCATCGGCACCGGCGAGACCTGCATCCGGGGCAACATCATGCCGGGCGACGGGGTCTACCGGAGCCGAGACGGGGGCAAGACCTGGGACCATGTCGGCTTCCGGCAGTCGCACGGGATCTCCAAGATCCGGATTCACCCCACCAACCCCGACATCATCTTCGTGGCCTCGTTCGGGAAGTACAGCGCGCCGAGCGAAGAGCGCGGGGTGTTCAAGAGCACGGACGGCGGCACCACCTGGCGCCGAGTGCTGTTCCGGAACAACCAGACCGGTGCGATCGACATTGCCATCGACCGCAACAACCCTGACGTCCTCTACGCCACACTCTGGGAAGCGTTCCGCAAGGAATACACGATGTCGTCGGGTGGCCCCGGCAGCGGGATGTTCAAGAGCACCGATGGCGGCGAAACCTGGACCGAGATCACCCGGCGGCCCGGCCTGCCCCAGAACGGGCTGGTGGGACGGATCGGGGTGGCGGTCACCAGCGCCAACTCCAACCGGGTCTACGCCCTGGTGGAGAACGATCACGGCGGGCTATTCCGGAGTGACGACGCGGGCGCCACCTGGAAGCTGGTCAACGACAACCGGGCCATCCGGCAGCGGGCGTTCTACTACACCCACATCTTTGCGGACCACAAGGACCAGGACGTCATCTACATCGAGAACACCTCGCTGTTCCGGTCCACCAACGGCGGGGACAGCACGGTCGTCATCGACAACGGGACCCACGGCGACTTCCACGACATGTGGATCGATCCAGACGATCCGACCCACCTGATCGTCGGGAACGATGGCGGTGGCGCCGTCAGCACCAGCACCGGTGGCCGGTGGACCGACCAGGAGTTCTCCACCGCCCAGTTCTATCACGCCGTGACCACGGCCCACGTGCCGTTCCACGTCTGCGGCTCCCAGCAGGACAACAGCACCCTCTGCCTGCCATCCACCTGGAACGCGAGCCGGTTCGGCTTTGGTCGAGGCAGCTTCTTCGGGGGCGGTCGGCAGTCCCGATCGGTGACCGAGGGTTCGATGGAGGTGGCCTACCAAGCGGGCGGTGGCGAACCGGGGTACATCGCCCCCGACCCGCTCGACATTGACCAGTTCTATTCGGGAACCAACAACGGCCAGTACATCGACAAGTACAACCGGCGGCTGGGCACCTCGCGGGAGGTCGCCCCCTACCCCTGGTTCTACTCCGGCGAGCCGGCCAAGGACATGGTCGAGCGGTGGCAATGGACCTTTCCGATCATCTTCTCCCCGATCGACCCGAAAACCCTGTACGCCTCGTCGAACCGGCTCTGGCGGACCACCAACGGCGGCCGGACCTGGGACCAGATGAGTCCCGACCTGACCCGGGCCGACCCCAGCACGCTGGGGCACTCGGGGGGGCCAATCACCGGCGACATGAACGGCCCCGAGGTATACGCGACCATCTTCGCGGTGGGCCCCAGCAAGGTAGACATCAACGTGATCTGGACCGGTTCGGACGACGGGCTGGTGCATGTGACCCGCGACGGCGGCAGGACCTGGAACAAGGTCACCCCACCCGACATGCCCGACTTCGGCCGAGTGAGCCAGATCGACGCCTCGGCGTTCGATGCCGGCCGAGCGTACGTCTCGGTCCGGCGACCCCTGCTGGATGACTTCGCGCCGTACATCTGGAAGACCAGCGACTACGGGCAGAGCTGGACCAGGATCGTCACCGGCATCCGGGGTGACGCCTACGTCCACGCCGTGCGGGAAGATCCCACCCGGCAGGGGCTGCTCTACGCTGCCACCCAGCACGGGGTCTACATCTCCTACGACGATGGGGCCCGCTGGCAGGAGCTGACCCCTGCCCTGCCCGATCTACCGATCGTCGACCTGATCGTCGAGAAGAACGAGCTGGTGATCACCGCGCACGGGCGCGGGTTCTGGATTCTTGATAACCTGGCACCGATCCGGCAGGCTGCCCCCAACTTCACCACACGCCCTGTCACCCTCTTCCGCCCGCCGGCGGCCTACCGCTCGGCCAATGGAGTGACGCTCTCGTGGTGGCTGGCGCAGGCACCCAAGGAAGCGCGGCTGGAGATCCTCGACCCCTCCGGCACCGTGGTACGGACCTTCCTGTCGGCCGACTCGACCAGGGAGCGGGACCGCTGGGCCGGGCCATCGCTGCCGACCAAGGCTGGGCTCAACTACATCCAGTGGGACCTGGCCACCACCCCCGCGGTGACCTTCCCGGGGATGATCCTCTGGGGGGTGCGGACCCTCTCGCCCGTCGTCCCCCCGGGCCAGTATCAGGTGCGGCTCACCGCCGATGGCCGGAGCGAGACCACCTCGGTGGAAGTCCGTCGGCACCCGTGGATCACCGATGTGACGGATGAGGACCTTCAGGCCCAGTATCAGTTCGGGCAGCAGATCCGCGACAAGGTCAACGAGGCCAACGGCGCAGTTGTCGCGATTCGCTCGGTCAAGACCCAGCTGGCGGCGCGGCTCAAGGAATCCAGTGATCCGGCCCTCGCGGCGGCCGCCAAGACCCTGGAGGACCACGCCTCGGAAATCGAAGCGCAGATCTATCAGGTCAAGAACCGGAGCAACCAGGACCCGCTCAACTTCCCGATCCGGGTCAACAACCGGCTGGCCAACCTGCTCTCGATGTCCGAAGCGGGGGATGGCCGCCCCGGGAACGGGATGGAGGCCGTCTTCCAGATCATGGTGACAGAGCTCAAGCGGTACACCGACCGGCTGGCCGAGGTGTGGGCCACCGACCTGGCGGCTGTCAACAGGGAGCTGGCGCGTCTCCGGCTGGCTCCAATCGATCGGATGGCACCATGACCGACCTCACCGACCGCCTCGCGGCCGCCCTGGCCGACCGCTACCGGATCGAGCGGGAACTCGGTCAGGGAGGGATGGCCACGGTGTACCTGGCCCATGACGTCAAGCACGATCGCCAGGTGGCGGTCAAGGTGCTCCGGCCTGAACTCGCCGCGGTGATCGGCGCCGAGCGGTTTGTTCAGGAGATCAAGACCACGGCAAACCTGTCGCATCCCCACATCCTGCCACTGTTCGACTCCGGCACCGCCGACAGCTTTCTGTACTACGTCATGCCGTTCATTGATGGCGAGACCCTGCGGGGGAAACTGAACCGGGAAACCCAACTCGGCATTGAGGAAGCGGTCCGGATTACCAGGGAGGTGGCCGACGCCCTGGAGTACGCCCACCAGCACGGCGTGGTCCACCGGGACATCAAGCCGGAGAACATCCTGCTCCAGAACGGCCGGCCGATGGTGGCCGACTTCGGGATCGCGCTGGCGGTGAGTGCCGCGGCCGGGGGCCGGATGACCGAGACCGGGCTCAGCCTGGGCACGCCGCACTACATGAGCCCCGAGCAGGCCACGGCGGAGAAGGACCTGACGGCCCGGGCGGACATCTACTCGCTCGCCAGCGTGCTGTACGAGATGCTGACCGGAAGCCCGCCGCATGTGGGGGCCTCGGCGCAGCAGATCATCATGAAGATCGTGACCGACCCGGCGCGCCCGCTGACGGAGCTCCGGAAGTCGGTCCCGCCTCACGTTGCGGCCGCCACTGCGAAGGCGCTCGAGAAACTGCCGGCTGACCGATTCGAGAGCGCTGCGGCGTTCTCCGCGGCCCTGGCCAACCCGGGGTTTACTCTTGCGGGCTCCACAAGTGGTGCGGCCGTCTCCGCCGACGGCTCCAGGAGTGGGTCCCCCCTGGTCCGATGGGGGGGTGTTGCCGGCCTCGGTCTGGTTGCGGTCAGCGCTGCCCTGCTCCTCCTGCGTGAAGGAAGCGAGGCGCCGGGGGTGATACGGTTTCACCTGAGCCTCCCCAGTAGTCATCGGCTGGATGTCCAAGGTGACGAAGACGCCCCGTTTGCCATCTCGCCCGACGGCACCCGCATCGTCTATGCGGCGATTGACTCGGGGGCCGCGGTCAGAAGGCTGTACATCCGGACCCTCGATCAGATCGAGGGGACCCCCATCCAGGGGACAGAGGATGCGATTTCACCGTTCTTCTCTCCCGATGGCCTGTGGGTGGGGTTTGCCACGGAGGATGACGAAAGGCTCAAGAAGGTCCCAGTGACGGGTGGTCCGGCGATCACCCTGGCCGACGACGTGCAAGGCCGGTTCGCGGGGGCCTCGTGGGGGGATGACGGAAACATCGTCTACACCTCCGATGGGCTTGGCCTGTCACGGGTGCGGGGCACCGGCGGTGTGCCGGAGCGTCTCGTCACCCGGGACAGCGCTGGCGACGCGATGTTCTGGCCCTCGGCCCTCCCGGGAGGCGAGGCCGTCCTGTACCAGCGCTGTTTCTCCGTGTGTACCACCAAAGATCTGGCGGTGCTGGATATTGCCAGCGGATCGGTCGAGGTGGTGGTTCCGGGGGCCACGCGGGGGTGGTACATCCCCACGGGGCACCTGATCTATGCCACCGACAACGGTGCTGTCTACGCCGTGCCGTTCGACCCCAGGACCCGGAAGGTGAAGGGCTCCCCGGTCCCGGTCCTCGACCAGGTGCGGGCCGGGAGTGCAAACGGTTCCCGGCTCGCCATCTCCCCAGCCGGGGCCCTGATCTACCTGCCCGGCACGTCGGAGAATGGGCTCCAGCTGGTCGAGGTCGACCGGTCGGGGCGGGAAACGGTGGTCATCTCCCGGCTCGGGCGGTATGAGCACCCCCGATGGTCACCGACCGGGGATCGCGTCGCGCTCACGATCGGGGCCGAGACCGGGAACCAGATCTGGATCTACGACGTGGCCTCGGAGACACTCTCCCAGCTTACGTCTGAGGGCAACAACAACCGCCCGACCTGGTCGCCGGACGGGAAACGAGTCGCCTATCGCTCGACCCGGTCAGGCCGGAGCGCACTGGCCTGGATCTCGGCCGATGGATCCGGTCCGGCGGAACAGATCGAGGCGGGGGATTCTGCGGGGGTGGGTACCACCTTCTGGACCCGTGATGGAGCCTGGGTCGTGACCGATGGTCTGGCCGATTCCAGCCGATCAGATGAGGACATCTTCGCGGTGGGCACCGGAGCCGATCGGGCCCGCCACGCCGCGGTCGCGACCGAGGCGCATGAAGAGACCGGGGCGGTCTCGCCGGACGGCAAGTGGATCGCCTACGGCTCCGATGAGGGCGGCCAGTGGCAGGTGTACATCCGTCCCTTCCTGAAGCCGGGCGGGCGCTGGCTGGTGTCAACCGGTGCGGCAGGCACCCCGCTCTGGACCTCGAATTCCGAGGTGACCTACATGGACTACGCGACCGAAAGCATGGTGGCGGCCAAGCTCGCATTCGGACCGACCGTCAGGGTGACCGATCGCACCCGGCTGTTCGGCCTGGAGCCGTACGTCCGCGGCGGCAGCTCGACACCCCAGTATGACGTGTCCCGGGACGGACAACGATTTCTGCTACTGCGGGAGATGCAGTCCGGCCAGCGAGATGCCGAACCGATCGTGGTGCTCCACTGGTTCGAAGAGGTCAAGCGCCGGATGGCGGAACAGGGTGGGCGATAGGCGGGACCGAAGCCCGTCCCCGCTGGCGTCTCGCTTGAGTTGGCGGAGGGTACCGCGCCGGTCAGGGCGTGATCGCCGCCATCTTCCAGAAGGCGATCCCGCCACTCTGAAGCCCGACCTCAACCGACCCTACCCTGGTCAGGGCTTGCAGGTCATAGACATCGACCTTCCCCGGGGCCGCGCCGACGCTCTCATTGCTCACGAAAGCGTACCGGCTGTCGGGGCTCACCACCACGCCGTGGGTCACGGTGGTTGAACTCACCAGCCGGGCCAGGCTGCGCCCCTCGGTCAGGTCAAACACCTCGACCCCGCCACCCTGCTTGAGGGTGGCGACCAGCAGCTTTCCGTCCGGCGTCACATTCAGGTTGTACGGTCCCCTGCCGGTCGCGAACCGCCTGGTGAGCTTCCACTCGGCATGGTCCACTTCGAGGATCTCGTCGGCCTTGTTGCAGGCCACGTAGATCTTGTCCCCCCGCGACGACGGCACCGCCCAGGTGGGCGAGCACGAGTTGGGCTCCATCTGGTGCCGCTCGCCCCGGTACCCGACGTCGGCGGGGTCGACTTCCGGGGCCACCTTCGGCTTCGCTCCCTCGGCCGGGTGCTCGTCGTGCCCACCAGCCGCACCCGCCAGGTGACCGCGATCGTCAGCGGCAAGGGGGCCTTCACTGCCCTTCGCCAGACTGAACCGGCGTGAAACCGTGAAGCTGCGGGTATCCACCTCCACCAGCTGGTCATCCATCATGCAGCCCGAGTAGTGGAACCGCCCGTTGGGGCTCAGCCGACTCCCATGCGGCATGGTGCAGGTGATGATCCGGGTCACCTCGGTGTGGGTCGGGGTGTACACCACCGAGAGCGATGACGGGACCATGTCGCCGTGCAGGTTGAAGTTGGCGGCGATGGCGTAGAGCCCGTTGGGCGAGATGTCGATCGACGCGGGGAAGTTGCCGAGCAGGGTGCCTGGGCCAACCAGGGTGTCGGGACCCAGATGGTACCGCCAGTACTTGCCGTCAGGGAATCCGTGGCCGGTGGTCATGTGGAGGTACTGGCCGTCCCGGCTGATGACCAGGCCGTGGGGGCCTTCCATCTCGGCGGCAAACTCCCCGACCCCGATGGTCCTTTCGACCACCGTGCCGTCCGGTCCGAACCGGATGCGATGGATCAGATCGGCCGATTCCGCGCCGACATAGACCCAGTAGTTGGCAGTCGGAGGGTCGGGAATTGTCCCGGTCGAGGGCTGAGCCGAGGCGGATTCGGAAAGGAAGCCCGCCAGGGCGAGAAGGGGCAGTGACTTGCGCCAGGAAATCATGGCCGGCATCATTGGCTGTCCATATTGGTTCAGAGTGATCGCGATCGTGATACGGCACCCGCCGGCCACGCCGCCCATCCCGTTCCGTCCGGAGTTGAGACCTGCCATGAAGCTAACCCCGTCCCTTCCGCGTGCCACGCGCCTGTCCGACCTTGTCCAGCGCCTGTCCGGCCTCGGGCGGCCCGGCCTGGTTCTGGTTCTCACGGCCCTGGCCCTGGTCAGCCCGTCCACCGCTGGCGTGCTGAGCGC
This sequence comes from uncultured Gemmatimonadaceae bacterium, assembly GCA_964364615.1. Classification (GTDB taxonomy): domain Bacteria; phylum Gemmatimonadota; class Gemmatimonadetes; order Gemmatimonadales; family GWC2-71-9; genus SZUA-320. Next base: position 6,387 of record CAYINH010000028.1, on the reverse strand, counting down.
CCAGGAGCAGGTACCGGTGGCGCGGCTGGTGGCCGAACCGGCCTCCCTGACCATGGTGGCGGGCACCTCGGCGCCGATGACGGTCCGGGCCCTCGATGCCGCGGGGCGGGCGATTCCGGACGCGGTGGTTCGGGTGTTCGGGTCCCGGCGGGCGGTGGCCTGGAGCGAAGGCGTCGTCAGTGCCTTCCAGGCGGGCAGCCATGTGCTCACCGCTACCGCCGCGGGCGCTGGTGGGGCACCGATCACCCTGGAAATCCCCGTCACCGTGTCGTGGCCGGCGATCACCAGCCTCCAGATCGAGGCCCAGGAGGGTCGGCTCTACACCGGCACCACGATGGCGCATGGGGTCCACGGCCTGCACGCGGATGGCAGTGAGCGACCCAACCTCGAGGCCAGCTGGGAGAGTTCCAACCCCTCAGTCGCCTCGGTGGACCGGTTCGGCAATGTCCGAGGGCTCAAGCCGGGCTCAGCCACCATCACGGCCCGCGCGGGTGGTGCTACCACCACTCGCAGTCATACGGTCGCGGCCAACCCGGTCACCAGTCTCGAGATCACCATCGGCGAGCCCGACCTGGCCACCGGCGACGTGATCCACCTGACCGCCACCACTCGGCGGAGCAACGGCCAGGCGGTGGAGGATGCGCCGATTTCCTGGAGCTACAGCTATGTGGCGGACGATTCCATCGCGCCCGCAGGGGTTCCCGGCGGGGCGGGCATCATCCAGTTCGGTCGGTTCACCGGCAACTACCCCGGGCAGTACACCCTCCTGGCGCGGTCGGGGAACCAGTTTGCCGAAAAGACGCTCCGAGTCCGGCCCCGGGACGCGCGGCGGCGGATCAGCGTCACCAGCCGCGGGAGCATCACCAATACCCATACCTCGGACCTGTGGCCCTGGACCGGCAAGGACGGTCGGGACTACGCCCTGGTGGGCACCTGGGGGGCCGACGGATACGCCTTCATCTTCGACATCACCAACCTGGACGACATCGTCAAGACCGATTCGATCCAGGTCAACGCCCGGACCATCAACGACGTGACCGTGAGCCCGGACGGCCGGTATGGGGTGCTCTCGCGCGAGGGGGCCAGCAACCGGATCAACGGGGTGGTGATCCTCGACCTGGCCAACCCGGCCCCCCCGAAGATCGCGTCGACCTTCGCCCAGGAGCTCACCGGCGGCGTGCACAACATGTTCGCCACCAACGACCACCTGTTCGCGGTGTCGGGTGGAGCCAAGTACGTCATCATCGACATGAAGGACATCTACGCCCCGAAGTACGTCAGTGAATACCGCCATCCGAATGCCCGGCTGCACGACCTCTGGGTCCGGGATGGCATCGCCTATTCCGCCCAGGGCGGGGCGGGCACGGTGGTGGTGGATGTCGGCAACGGGAAGTACGGCGGCACCATCGAGAAACCCAAGCTGATCACCGTGTACGGCGTTAACAGCGGGCACGAGATCTTCCCCTACGTCCAGCAGTCCACCGGGAAAATCTACCTCTTCATCGGCGACGAGGAGATGCACCGGGCCGGCCGGGTCTGGGAGGGCACCAACTACTGGGGGGAGATGACCACCCCGGGCGGAGTGCCGCAGACCTCAGGCGGGTACGTGCACATCGTGGACTTCACCGACCCGATGAATCCGATGGGGGTGGGGCGCTATCACCTGGAGGATTTCGGCGCCCACGACATCATCGTCGAGGACGACGTGCTGTACCACGCCTACTACGAGGGTGGCGTCCGGCTGGTGGACGTGTCGGGGGAGTTGCTGGGCAACCTGGCCGACCAGAACCGGGAGATCGCGGTGTTCAAGCCGTACGATCCAAAGGGTTTTACCCCGAACGCGGCCTTCGTGATGAACGCGATGCCGTGGAAGGGGCATGTGCTGTTCACCGATTTCAACTCGGGGCTCTGGTCGGCCCGGCTCCAGCCCAAACGGGAACTGACGCCGTAGGCTTTACCTGGTCGGCGCAATCCACTGCAGGGAATGGATTGGTTCCGATCGGTTTTGATCCCCGAGCCCTGGTGACTTCGCGGTAGGCTCCTTGAAACCGCGAAGCCGCCAGGTGCGCGAAGGGGTCAATGAGGAACAGGGAGGATCTCGAGCGGCTGGCTACGGCGCTGGTGGACTCGGCGTTCAAGGTCCACGTCGCGCTGGGATCATCGTCGAGAACAAGGCGGTGCAGGCCCTGGCACCGATCCACGAGGCGCAACTGCTGACCTACCTTCGGCTCTCGGGCCTCCGACTTGGGTTCTTGCTCAACTGGAACGTCCCGGTGATCAAGCAAGGGATTCGGCGGATGGTCATCGATCTCTGAACCGCGACGGCGCCAAGTACGCCAAGGAGCTCCTCGCGTAGTTCGCGCCTTCGCGGCAAACATCCCGTCAGGACCCTCCCAAGGCTATAATCAGGAGCCCCAAGACCATTCACCGAAGACCTGGAACCCCCATGCGACTCCCCGTCCGGTACCCCCTTGCCATCTTTGCGCTCATTGCCACCACGAGCGCCGCCCAGACAACTCCCGACATGGCCAAGGCCGCCTCCAGCCTGACCCTCCGCAGCATCGGCCCCGCCCTGATGGGGGGCCGGATCGCCGACATGGCGGTCCATCCGACCCACAAGAGCACCTGGTACGTGGCGGCCGGCTCGGGTGGGCTCTGGAAGACCGTCAACGCCGGAGTCACCTTCACCCCCGTCTTCGACGACCAGCCATCGTACTCGATCGGCGAGGTCGTCCTCGACCCGAACAACCCCGAGGTCGTCTGGGTCGGCACCGGCGAGAACGTCAGCGGGCGGCACGTAGGCTGGGGCAGTGGCCTCTATCGAAGCCGGGACGCGGGTCGGACCTGGCAGCCGATGGGCCTCCCCAACTCCCAGCACATCGGCAAGATCGTGATCGATCCCCGGGACAGCCAGGTCATGCTGGTGGCCGCCGAGGGACCGCTCTGGTCGCCGGGCGGTGAGCGGGGCGTCTATCGCAGTGGAGACGGTGGGGTAACGTGGGCGGCCGTCCTCACGATTGACGAGAACACCGGCGTCACCGACCTCGAGTTCGCTCCCGACAACCCCGATGTCGTGTACGCCGCGGCCTACCAGCGCCGTCGCCAGGTCTCCGGGTTCCTGGCCGGTGGCCCGCAGTCCGGCATCTGGAAGTCCACCGACGCGGGCAAGACCTGGCGGAAGATCACCACCGGGCTTCCCAAGGGCGACATGGGGAAGATCGGCCTGGCGGTGACTCCCGCCGACCCGACCCTGGTCTATGCCACGATCGAGGCCAATGGGGAGGAGCGTGGCTTCTACCGTTCCCGCGACCGGGGGGAGAGCTGGGAAAAGCGCAACAGCTACATCTCCGGCGGCACCGGGCCCCACTACTACCAGGAGATCGAGGCCTCCCCCACCGAGGCCGGCACCGTCTACCAGATGGACGTGTTCGTCAACGTGACCCGGGATGGCGGCGCCACCTTCAACATCCTCGAGTCCGGTCATACCAAGCACAGCGACAACCACGCGATGTGGATCGATCCGGCCAACACCAGCCACATCCTGCTCGGGACCGACGCGGGCCTTTACGAGAGCTTCGATGACGGCCGCGAGTTCCGGCATTTCCCGAACCTGCCGATCTCCCAGTTCTACAAGGTGGCGCTCAGCAACCGGCTCCCGTTCTACGATATCCTGGGTGGGGCTCAGGATCTGGGAACCCTGCACGGCCCGTCGCGGACGCTGAATCGAGACGGCATCCGAAACCAGGACTGGTATGTCCCGATGGGGGCCGACGGCTATGGTGTGGATTTTGACCCGCGAGATGAGAACATCACCTACCTCATGTGGCAGGAGGGGATGCTGCACCGGACCGACCGGCGGAGCGATGAGGCCCTCAACATCAAGCCGCAGCCGGCGGAGGGGAACCCGGACGAGCGCTGGAACTGGGATTCGCCGATCCTGATCAGTCCGCACAACCCCGATCAGATCTACTTCGCATCGCAGCGGGTCTGGCGGAGCACCAACCGGGGCAATAGCTGGACCGCCATCAGCGGCGACCTGACCCAGGGAATCAACCGCTACGAACAGCGCTACATGGGGCGGGTCTGGAGCGTCAACGACCTGCACGACAACAGCGCGATGTCCAAGTACGCCACCATCACCGCCATGTCGGAGTCACCGGTCACCGCGGACGTCATGGTCATCGGCACCGACGACGGGCTGGTTCAGGTCACCCGCGACGGGGGCCGCACCTGGGCCCGGTCCGGCGCCCTGCCCGGGCTACCGCCGTTCTCGTTCGTGAACGACGTCGAGGCCTCGCTCCACGACGGCAACACCATGTACCTGGTGGCCGACGCTCACAAGACCGGCGACTTCTCCCCCTACGTCTTCGTGACCACCGACCGCGGGCGTACCTGGCGGTCGATCATCGGTGACCTCCCCAAGGGCACCATCGTCTGGTCGTTCCAGCAGGATCATGTCCGGCCCGACCTCATGTTCCTCGGCACCGAGTTCGGGATCTACTGGACTCCCAACGGGGGCACCAACTGGCACAAACTGAGCGGCGGAGTGCCGACAATCTCCTTCCGCGACCTCAAACTCCATCGGCGCGACAACGACCTGGTCGGAGCCAGCTTCGGGCGCGGGTTCTACGTTCTTGACGATTACACTCCACTCCGCGAAATCGCCGGCGGCGCGCTGGCCAGCGAGGGTGGCGTGCTCCCGGTCCGTGACGCATGGTGGTACGTGCCGTCGCCGGTGGCCCAGGCGCCGGGCCGCCCGACTGCCGGCAGCGACGACTACACCGCTCCCAACCCTCCGGACGGGGCGCTGCTCACCTACTGGATCAAGGAGGCCCTCAGCTCAACCCGGGAGGCCCGCCTGGCATCCGAGAAGTCCCTCCGCGAGGCGGGCCGGGACATTCCCTTCCCCGGCTATGACGCCCTCCGCCGCGAGGCCGTTGAGAGCGGGCCCAGGGTGTTCCTCCAGATCGCGGATGCCGCTGGAAAGCCGGTTCGGCGACTCGAAGGATCGACCAAGGCCGGGTTGCACCGGATCAACTGGAACGTCCGGGGCCCGGTGCCCGATCCGATCGACCTGAGGCCGCCGGGCTTCCGTCCGCCCTGGGGTGGTGACCCGCAGGGGCCGCTCTTGGCGCCGGGTCGCTACACGGCGCAGCTGGTGGTGGTGTCCTCAAGCGGCGTGCGCCAGCTTGGCCAGCCGCAGTCCTTCGAGGTGAAGCCGGTGCCCAACGCCCTTCCCGGCACCGACTACGTCGCGGTCGCGGCCTTCCAGCAGGAAACCGCCGAGCTGATGCGGCAACTGAATGGGGCGGGTGCGGAGTTGGGGCGAGTGCGGGACAGGATCCGGCACATGCAGGCGGCACTGGCCCAGACGCCGCGCGCCAGCCCTGCCCTGCAACTCGCGATGGACTCGGTGTCGGCCCGGGTGGTCGCGCTGCAGATGCGGCTCGACGGCGACCCCGCCAAGCAGGGCCTCGACCAGTCAGCCAATCCTGGGATCCAGGGTCGGGTGGGCGAGGTCATGAGCGGTCACTGGGACACTCGCCAGATGCCGACCGCCACCCAGCGGGAAGCGATCGCCATCGGGCGCACCGGACTCGCGACCCTCACCCGTGACCTGGTGGCCCTGATGGACGGCGACCTGGCCCGGCTCGAGGCGAGCTTGGCAGCAGCAGGGGCGCCGTGGACTCCCGGCCGCCGGCTACCCCAGGACTGAGCCACCTGCCAAGGACTAACAGGAGCAAGATGACGACACGACGCGACTTTCTCACCAGCATGGCGGTGGTGGCGGCACTTCCGACATGGCGCGAGACGCCGGAACTGATCCTCGTCAACGGCGACCTGCTTACCCAGGATTTGATGATGCCCCGGGCACAGGCCCTCGCCGTCGCCGGCGGACGGATTCTTGCCGTGGGGACCAACGCCGAGATTCGTCTCCTGGCTGGCCCCGGGACGCGTACTGTGGACCTCGGCGGCCAGGTCGTCATTCCTGGCGTCATCGACGCGCACAATCACCCGTCGTACGCCGGGATCCGGCATCTGCGGGAGGTGGACTGTGACCTCCGCTCGATCGGCGCGATCCAGGCAGTGCTCCGGGAACGGGCCGCCACCACTCAGGCTGGCGAGTGGGTGCTGGGGTTCAAGTATGATGACACCAAGACCGCCGAGGGCCGGTTCCTCACCAGCGCCGACCTCGATGCGGTCTCCACCAGCCACCCGATCTACGTGGAACACCGGGGTGGGCATACCGCCTATGTGAATTCGATGGCCTACCACCGGGCCGGGATCACCGAGTCGACTCCCGATCCAGTGGGCGGGCGTATCGAGCGCGATGGCAACGCCGCCCTGAGCGCCCGGGCAGCGGAAGCCGCACCGGACATCCAGAGG
>CAYINH010000027.1:0-15165 GCA_964364615.1 uncultured Gemmatimonadaceae bacterium | reverse complement strand
CGGTGGTCCGGGTCGCCCGGAGCGAGCCGTAGAGACTGGCCGAGTTGGAGCGGGTCTCCCCGCTGAAGTACCCGTTCCCGCTGGCCCGGAAGACCCAGTAGTTCCACCGGTCGTCGGGCTGCTGGACTCCGGCTCCGCCAGCGGGCCGGCCGGCGGAGTTCACCTGCAGATCCACCGCCCCGGCCCGGGCGGCAAACGGCGCGAGGCCGAGCTTGACCATTCGAACCAGCCCTCGCCGTCGATCGTCCTCGGTGGCCGTCGCCGAGCTGCTGTGGCGGAGCTCATCCTGGTGGGCGGCCTGGGCGCCCAGGCCGAGAAACAGCAGGGTGTACTCCCGGCCACCACTGCCGGTGGTCTGGGTGGTGACGAGCAGCTGGATCTCGGCATCGGTCCGATCTCGAACCCAGTTGACCCAGGCGATCTCGGTCCGGAAGAAGTCGGGATCGCAGAGGTACGATTCACAGTCGAGGAAGACCTTGAGGGCCACCGTCGCTGTGGTCGGGGTGGGCTCCTGGCCCGGCAGGTGGACGGGAACTCCGAGGAGCAGCACCATCAGGGTCGCGCGCATCCGCCGTGGCATTCGACCGTCCTGTCCTGAGAGGTATCCTGATACGACGTCCGGGTCCCAGGGAAGGTTGCACATCGGCCCGGCCGGTTCCGCAGGGCAAAGGCCTGGGGTTCGCTAGCCGGTCACCTTCCGGACCAGGGCCCGGCCGATGAACCGGAGCCGGTCGGGCCACGACAGGCGGGCCAGCATCGTCTTCACCACCCCCTTGGTAAACCAGGTCCGGGCCGAGTAGTCCACCGCCGCATCGATCATCACCGGCGCCCCCGCGTCGAGTCGCTGGCGCGCACTCGCGAGGACGGTATCGATCTCCCCGTCGCTCCTGAGCGGGAGGCACTCGATTCCCATCCCGGCCGCCAGACTCGCCAGGTCGTAGTCGGGCAGCTGGCTCGCCACCGGCCGGTTGAACGCGGTCCCCTGGAACTGGGCGATCTGTGCCAGCTCCCGATCGCGCAACACCACCACCAGAACCGGAATGCCATGGTTGGCCGCCGTCAGCAGCTCCAGGCCCGTCATCAGGAAGGCGCCGTCACCGGCCAGCGCAACGACCGGAGTTCCCGGCCGACTCAGGGCCGCTCCGATCGCCGCGGGCACCGAATAGCCCATGCAGGAGTAATCCACCGGAGCGAGGAACCGGCCCGGCCGCTCAAGCACCAGGCCCTCCATCGCCAGGAAGGTCCCGTTGCCGCTGTCGGTGGTGAATACCGTCTCCGGACCGAACGCCCGCTGGAGCGCGCGGACCAGCCTCATCGGGGACACCCGGTCGGGGCTCTGGCCCGCGTCCTGCCCCTCCCACACCGTCTGGCGGCCATCGGCGATGGTCTTCTCAATCACGGATCGATCGGAACCGGCGCCCGGCAGTCGCTCCAGCACCCCGGCCACGAACGCCGCCGCATCGGAGACAATCCCCAGCTCGGCGGGGAAGTTCCGCCCGAGGACCTCCGGGTTGATGTCGACATGGAGCATCGGGCCGGGCAGGGTGATCCCGTAGCCCGCGGTTCCCACCTCGCTGAACCGGCAACCGATCGTCAGGATCCGGTCGCAACCCCGGGCCACCGCGCGGGCAAACGGCGGCGCCGAGTTGCCAAAGCCATTCCACACAAACAGGGGATGCGACTCGGGGAAGACCCCCTTCCCCTGGATGGTCGTGGTGACCGGCGCGCCCAGCCGCTCGGCCAGCCGGACCAGGTGGGCTCCGGCACCGGCAGCTCCGAGCCCGACGTGAAGCAAGGTCCTGGCGCCGGGAGCACTCAGCCACTCGGCCGCACGGTCCAGCTGCTCCCTGGTCGCAGTCGGCGGCGGGCTGGCTGTGGGAGCGCCCAGATCCGCTTCGCTCACCTCGTGCCGGCTCAGGTAGAGGTTCACCGGCACCTCCACCATGACGGGCCCGGGGGTGCCGGCCCGCGCCAGCCGGCAGGCTTCCCGGATGGTGCGGTAGAGGTCGCGACCCTCCAGCGGCCGGAAGGTGTCTTTGGTGACCGGAGCCGCCATCGCCAGTTGATCGATGTCGTGCAGCTGGTAGCCCAGCCGGACGTCCTGCCGGATGCCGCAGCCGAGCACCAGCATAGGCACGCCGTCCATGTAGGCCTCGGCGATCCCCGAGAGGGCGTGGGTGAATCCGGCTCCCGGCACCAGGTTGACGCACCCGAGCTTGCCGGAGGCCCGCCAGTAGCCATCGGCCATGAAGCCGGCGCTCTGCTCATCGGTGACCAGGATCGGCCGGACCGACGACGGTTCCAGGGCATCGTACAGCTCGATGTTGTGGGTCCCGGGGATCCCGAATGTGCAACTGATCCCCTCGGCTTCCAGCGCCCGCACCACCAGTTCACCGCCTGTCAGTTTCATGAGGTCTCCGGAGCTTCAGGTCGTCAGCGGGCCGAGGTCGGCCAAGACGCCGTCGGCAACCCGGTCGGCGAGCGACATGACCGTGAGGTAGGGGTTGATCTCGAGGGAATCGGGGAAGAGGCTCGCATCGGCCACCCGGAGCCAGGGGCGGCCGTGCACCCGGCCCCACCCGTCGGTGACCGAGTCGGCCGGTCCCCGGCCCATCCCGGCCCCGCCCATGAGATGCGCCGCGGAGATGGAGATCCGCCCGAGCACGAAATTCCGCTCGCTGATCAGGCTGTCGAGCTGACCGGCCTGGGAGCGATTGAGCAGTGGGGGATCGGCCGACGGAGCATGGACCCGGAGGGCCCCGGCTTCGAAGAAGATCCGGGCCGAGGTGCGCGTCGCGGCGACCATCGACCGGATCACCTCCGGGGTGAAGCGGTAGTGCACCACCGGCTTGCCATCGCGGTCCACGGTGATCCGGTTGTCCGGCGTGGCCTTGTCGCAGGCGAGCACCAGGATCATCTGGAGCCGCGGAAACGCCCGCATCAGGGTACTGTGATCCGTCCCGAATCCGGTCAGGTTCTTGGCCGTGATGAACGGGAAGTACATGCAGGTTTCCAGCACGTAGCCGTCCGACTCGGCCCGGTCGAGAAAGAAGCTCTTGGGGTGCCCCACGTCGTTGGTGATAGGGGCCGGGTGCTCGCCCACCAGAATGTGTGCCGGGTGACAGGTGAAGCCGTGGCCGACCCGCGTCGGCAGGCCCTGGAGCGCTGACCGGAGCAGGATGGCCGGAGATCCGATGCTGCCAGCGGCGAGAATCACCTGGCTGGCGGTGATCTGATAGTCCCCTGGGGCCCACTCGGGTTCGGTGCCCTTCCCACCGGCCGGTCGGGGGTGGACCCGCACCGTCAGGGACCGTTCACCGATCCGGAGGACTTCGGCCCTGGTGGCCACCTCCACCCCGCGCCGCTCTGCGGCCGGCAGCTGTACCCGGTTGGTGCCCTGCTTGGCCGCGTTGGGGCAGCCAAGGTTGCAGAGGCTCGAGCCCTTGCAGCCGCGCAGGTTGAGCGGGAACTGTTCGGCCGGCATCCCGATCCCGGCGCAGCCCTCGACGAAGAGTCGGTTGTTGTCGTTGATTCGGGTCGCATCGAGCAGCTGGACGTTGTTCTCCGCCATGTAGCGCCGGCTGCGGCGTTCCACATCGGCGTGGTCGAGACCCGGCACCTGCCAGTGGCGGATGACCCGCTCCGGCGCGATCAGCGAGGTGCCGGTGTAGATGATGGTCGAGCCGCCGTAGCCCTGGCCGAAGGCGAGCGTCATCGTCCCATCGGCGGTCAGGAAGCCGCCACCATCCACGAACACGGCGTCCGCCATCTCCAGCTCGCGGCCGGTGAAGTCCTCATCCCGGAACCGGGGCCCCTGTTCCAACACCAGGACTTTCTTTCCCGCCTCGACCAGGTCGGCCAGCCGCTGGGCCGCGGTCCCGCCACCCGCCCCGCTCCCAACCACCACCACGTCGTAGTGCCTGGTGCTCATCGACGGGCCTCCCAGCCGGCCGGCGCCGCCCGGTAGCCGAGCGCGTCCAGCGTGTCGGAGCGAGTGTAGTAGCCCATCATCGCCAGGGTCCGGAGTCCCCATACCCCCCGACGGAGCAGCAGCATCGGTGCCCGGCTCACCGCGTCGAGCAGCCGGGTGCGCTGGGCGGGTTCCAGGGAGACCAGTCCGCGGCCGTACCGGAGTACCGCGAGCGCGTTGAGAATCCGGATGAACAGGACCAGCTGCCGCCGCATCGCGGCAGGGCGGCCGGACAGGGCCAGCGCAACGATCCGATCGGCCTCGGCCCACTGCTCGGCGGTGCAGGCCTCCGCCTCGGGGACGAAGGCCTCGGTCAGGGCGTGGAAGAGAGAGCGAACCGGTTCCAGGGGGTCAGCGGTCATCGAGCCCAAGTGTATCCTCGACGGCTGGCGACCGGAAGCCAGGCAGGTCGTGGCGGATCGTTGAGGCGGCCGGTATGTTGGCAGATCCTCCCCATGGCCGAGATCAGCATGACCGCACCCGAAGCCCGTTCGGGCCTCGATCCGTTTCGCGAGGGCCAGCTCCCCGAGCCACCCCGTCCGATGGGATTGGGATGGATCGCCGCGGTGGGGCCGGGGGTCATTCTGCTGGGTGCGTCGATCGGGAGCGGCGAGTTTCTCCTCGGTCCGGCCGTCATGGTCAAGTACGGGCTGTCGCTGCTGTGGATCTCCGGCGTGGCGATCACCCTCCAGACGCTGTTCAACACCGAGTTGATGCGGTATACCATCGCCACCGGGGAGCCGGTCTTCACCGGGTTCATGCGGACCGCGCCCCGGGCCGGGTTCTGGGCGTGGCTCTACTCCCTGTTCTTCCTGTTGCAGGCGGGCTGGCCGGCCTGGGCGGGCACGGCGGCCGGGGCGGTCTTCTTCCTGTTTACCAAGCGGCTGGCGGGACCCGAGGAGGCCAACCTCGTCTACCTCGCTGGTCTGGCGGCCTACGCCCTCTGTGTCGCCGTCCTGCTGGTGGGACGACGGATCGAGCGGACCCTCGAGATACTCAACTGGGTGCTGGTCACCCTGATTATCGGCGGTCTGCTGGTGCTGGCCATCCTCTTCGTCCCGGGGGCGACCTGGATCGGGGGGCTGGTCGGCTGGTTCGGGTTCGACGCCGCGACCGGCAGCTTCAATCCGGTGCCAGCCGGCATCGACTGGTTCCTGATCGGGGCGTTCGCGGCGTTCTCCGGTGCCGGCGGGGTGATCAACATCTCCCTCTCGAACTGGGCCCGCGACAAGGGCTACGGGATGGGCAGTGCGGCGGGGTACATCCCTTCCGCCATTGGTGGGGAGCGGACCGACCTGGCCCACACCGGCTTCCGGATCGCCACCGACCCCGTGACCATGCAGCGGTGGAAGGGGTGGTGGCGGTTGGTCCGGGCGGATCAGTACGGCGTGTTCTTCATTGGCGCGGTGCTGGGGATGCTGCTCCCCGGCCTGCTCTATGTGACCTTCGTGCCGAGCGGGGAAGACATCCGGGGCCTGGCGGTGGCCTCCACACTGGCGCACGCCGTTTCCGGGGCCAAGGGCGCGGTCTTCGGCGGGATTATCGCGATGATGGCGGTCTGGGTGCTCCTCAAGGCCCAGCTCGACATTCTGGAGGGGACGGTCCGGGGGATCACCGACATCCTGTGGGCGGGCAGCTCCCGCATCCGGACCTGGCGCGGTGGGGATGTCCGGCTGGTCTACTACTCGGTACTTGGCCTGCTGGTGGCCTGGGGGGTCATCGCGCTCCGGCTGGCCCAGCCGGTGGTCCTGCTGCAGATCTCGGCCAATGTCGGAGGGATCGTGTTTGTGCTGGCGTCACTCCACCTGCTGCGGATCAACACCACCCTGCTCCCGCCGGCGCTCCGGCCGCCGCTCTGGCGCCGGGTGGCGCTCGTCACCATGGCCCTGTTCTACGGGGCCTTCGTGACCCTCTGGTTGTCGAGTCTCAGGTAGCGATCAGGAGGAACAACTGAGGACCAGGTCGCGGGCCCACTCCGGCGCGCTCCGGGTGTACTCCGCCGCATCGGGCTGCTCGGCATAGGGGTACCGGAGCAGCAGCCGCAGCCGTTCGATCTCACTCCCATCCCCCTCGTCTTCGGCCTTGCGGATCGCCCGCTCGGCCAGCCAGGCGCGGAGAACATAGACCGGGTTGACCCGGGCCATCCGGGCCTGCCGCTCGCTGTCCCGGCTCCGTTCGGTCGCCAGCCGGTCCCGATAGCTGACCAGCCAGGTATCCAGGGCCGCCTGGTCGGTGACCTCGGCCCGCAACGCCAGCGGGGTCGCCCCATCCTGCGACGAGAACAGCGCCAGGGCCCGGAAGAACCTGGTGTAGTCGGCCCGCTGGGTCTGGAGCAGGGTGAAGAGACTGGTGATCAGCACCCCGTCATCGGGTCGCGATTCGCTGAACCCGAGCTTGGCCCTGAGCCGGAGCGACAGATGCTGCTCGAAGGCCGGTCGGTAGGCCATGATGGTCTCCTCCGCCTCCTCCCGATTGATCAACGGGACCAACGCTTCGGCCAGGCGGACCACGTTCCACAGCCCCACCCCGGGCTGCTGGTCGAACGCATAGCGGCCGGCGTGATCGGAGTGATTCGGGACGAAGCCGGAGTCGAACGCCTCCATGAAACCATACGGGCCGTAGTCGAGGGTCAGCCCCAGGATCGACATGTTGTCGGTGTTCATCACCCCATGGGTGAATCCGACGGCCTGCCAGGAGGCGATCATCCTGGCGGTCCGGACGACCACCTCGCGGAACCAGTCGGCGGGACGGTCCTTGAACGCGGGGGCGTGCAGTTCGATGACGTGGTTGGCCAGCGCGCGCAGCAGGTCGGGTCGGTCCCGGGAGGTCAGCACCTCAAAGCTCCCGAACCGGACATGGCTCGGGGCCATCCGGATCAGGGCGGCGGCCGGCTCGATGGTCTCCCGCCGGACCGTGGTATCGCTGGTGACGATCGAGAGGGCCCGGGTGGTGGGAATGCCCAGACCATGCATCGCCTCGGAGGCCAGATACTCCCGGATCGTGCTGCGCAACACGGCGCGCCCGTCGCCGCCGCGGGAGAACCGGGTCGGCCCACTGCCCTTGAGATGGAGGTCCCAGCGCTCACCGCGATCGTTGACCGTCTGGGCCAGGAGGATGGCGCGGCCGTCACCAAGCTGGGGGACCCACACCCCGAACTGATGACCGGCATAGAGCATCGCCACCGGCTCGGCGCCCGGAATCCGTCGGGAACCGGAGAGGTACTGGGTCAGGTCATCACGGGAGGTGGCGTCGGGGTCGAGTCCGATCAACCCGGCGGCGTCCGGGTTGAGCGCCAGCAGTCGCGGTGCGGTCAGCGGGGTCGGGTCGACGACTTCGTACAGCTCCGGTGCCAGCCGGGCGTAGGTGTTGTCGAGGCGGAGGGTGGCGATAGAGGCCATTGGTGCACCCAATATACCAAATGAAAGCGGGGACGTCGCCTCGACGTCCCCGCTTCCCCCCACTTCACCCGCAGCCGTTACGGCCGGCCGCCGCCCCGATGGGCCATGCGATTGGCCAGGTCGATGGTGAACGGCTCCCCGTTGATGGTAGCCGTCGGGAACTGAGTTCCGTTGAAGGTGATGATGACGGTCCGGCTGATCTGCCGGGTCTCCTCACCGTTGCTCACCGTCCCGGTGACCACCTTGGTGATCGTCCCGGCGGTCGGCCAGGCATCGCTCTGCTCGTTTGACCGGCGCGGGACCACCACCCCGGTCACCGTCACGGCGGCCTCGAGTTCGTAAGTCCGGGTGCCGCGGGCATCCGACACCCGGGTCCGCTTGACCTCGCTCGCGCCAGTGCCGTTCCAGGTCCGTGAGGTCTCCTCACCGGCCAGACCCGTCACGGTCATGTTGCGGTCATACTCCACCTCGGCGGTCATGCTGCCACCGTCCATGGTCCGGCCGATCGAGCCTTCGGCGTGCTTGATGAAGTGAATCTTGGCGGTCAACAGCTGGTCGAAGGTCTCCATGGCGGCATTCGACGGGTCGTAGAACGCGTAGCGGCGGTCGAGTGAAAGCCCGCCAGGACCGGTGATCGTGGCGCAGGTGTGCCAGCCGGTGCCGGCGTCGTACGGGCAGTCGCCGGCCGATGGGGCCTCCTGGGGGGTCAGCCAGAATCGCAACCCCACCTGCAGCCCGCGGCTGAGCTCCCGCATGGTTTGAACATCCTCACCCGCACCATCGGCCATCGCAGTGGCGACGTCCAGGTTGAGCGTCGGATCGGCGGATTGGGGACCGGTGCTCTCGGCACAGGCGCCAAGTACCAGAGTCGTGGCCAGTCCGAGAGCAGTGAACTTCCGATTGGTGGTCATGTGGTCTTTCGCAGGTCTGGTGGTTGCTGGTGACGGGCCTTTGCCGCCCGGCTTCCCCCACTTGGACGGGAATCGGTCCCCGGCGTTAAGCGGACCGCCTGTTGTCGCGGTAACAGATTGTAATATAACACTTTACGCCTTCCCCGGTGGCCGCGCCCTGGAGACCCCACCTGAGACGATGAAGGCCATCACCTCGGCGCTGTCCGCCGCCAGCGGGGTGACCCGGTGGGCGGGGACCACGATCAGATTCCCGGCAAAATTGTACGACTGCGGGAGGTAGACCGCCACCTGGTCCGCCAAGCCGAGATCGGCCAGGTCCTCGGCCGTGACGAAGCCCAGGGCTCCGATCGCGCCGTCCTCACTCAGGCTCACCCGCACCGCTTTGGTGAATCGCCGATGTTCCCCGACGAAGGCGTTGAGCAGATCCTTGGTCGAGGAGTAGAGCAGCCGGACGAACGGGACCTTCTCAAGCAGTTCATCCAGCAATCCCAGAGCCGCTTTGGTGAAATAGGTCGACGCCAGCGCGCCGATCCCGGTGATGATCAGCAGCGACACGACCAACCCGACCCCTGGGATCGGGATGCCCAGGAGCCCGTCCACCCAGCGGATCAGGAGCCAGCAGATGTAGAGGGTCAGGGCCGCCGGTGTGGTGATCAGCAAGCCGCGGAGGAACCAGGCTGCGGTCCGGCGGGTCAGGGTTCGGCTGGGGCGTGGGGGCGTCGTCACGCCAGAACCTCCTCCAGCTGGACCAGCAGGGCGTTCAGATGTTCGAGGGTGAGGTCCCCCATGTGACCGATCCTGATGACCGAGTCACCGAGCGGGGCCATGCCGGTCGTGATCAACCACCCGCGCCGTTCAAGTTCCCCGACCACTTCGCCGGCCTTCCGCTCCGGCGGCAGTGTCAGGGCGCTCACCGCCCGGGAGCGTCTTCCGGCCCGGGCCATCAGTTGGACGTCCTGCCGAGTGGCCGCCCACTCCTCCATCCGGGCCGCCATCTGATCGTGTCGGGCGTATCGCGCCTCGAGCCCGCCGGTTGCGGCGATCCGTCGGACCTGGGCCAGCAGGGTGTGATAGACCGGAAGCGCCGGGGTGGTGAGCGGCAGATCCTTGCGGGCGGCCCCCGCCAGATGGGTGGCGCTCAGGTACCAGCCCCGGTCGGGGGTCTTCTCTGCCCGGGCCATGAACCGCGGGCTGGCGGCGGCGACCGCAATCCCGGGTGGGAGGGCCAGCGCCTTCTGGGATCCGGTGAAGATGAAATCGAGATCCCACCCTTCGGCTTCGATCGGCATGGTCCCGACCGAAGTCACCCCATCCACCAGAACGAGGGCATCGGTATGCTCGCGGATGACCCGGACCAGGTCGGGGAGAGGGGCCAGGGCTCCGGTGGACGATTCCGAGTGGACCAGCGCGACGGCATCGACTTCGGGGCCATCGAGAAAGAGGGCGAGCTGCCTGGGTTCCAGGGTCTCGCCCGGTGGCACGTTGATCCGGATGACCTCCTTGCCGCAGCCCTCCGCCACCCGGGCGTACATCTCGCCGAAATAGCCGCCCACCACCACCAGCACCGTCTCGCGGACCCCGTTGCGGATCGAGGCCTCCATCAGCCCGGTCGCGGCGGAGGTCGAGATCATCACCGGCGCGCTGGTACCGAACATCTGGCGCAGCAAGGGCTGAATCTCGTGGATCACCTCCTGCATCCGGGAGCTGAAGGTGAAGTACATCGGGTCCAGCATGGCCTGCCAGACGTCCGGGTGGACGTCGGTCGGTCCGGGGAGGAATCCGCGTCCGAACGGTCTCATGCGGTCACCACCTGGTCGGTCATCACCATTTCCACTCCGCGGGTCTTCCAGTCAGCGAGCAGGGATGCACCGACGGCGGGGTCGATGGCCCGGACCGCGTCGGTCACCAGCGCCAGGGGAACGGTCGGTCGATGGCGGAGCAGGCCCTCGATCGCGTAGCGGTCGCAGACGTCGAGTGCCACGCCGTAGAGCACGATCCGGTCGGGGCTCAGGGCATCGAGCACCGGCAGCAGGTTGGGATTGGTAAAGACGTCGAACCAGTGCTTGTGGAACAGCAGGTCGCCATCGTGGGCCAGCACCCGGGCGGCCAGCTGCCCGGGATCTTCCGGTGACGGCTCGATCACCAGGGGATGCCGCAGGGCCGTGGCCGCGATCCGCGCCTGGCCGGGCGTCCCCCGCATGCAATGGTCAGGAAAGGTCTCCTTCCAGTCCGGCGTGTTGCTCAGTTCCCGGTGGCCGGGGACATGGTCGTCCGCGCTGGCCAGAATCCGGATGCCATGGCGGTGGGCGTGATCGGTGAGCCGGCGGAGCGCGGGGATGATCTCCTCGCTGCCGGGGACGTACAACCGGCCGTCCGCCATCATGAAGTCGTATTGGGTGTCCACATCCCAGAACAGCGTCCCGCTCATCATCAGCTCCCGCTAGACCACGCGCTCGAGTCGTGGGTTCGGGCGAAACGCCCGGCCCACCTTGGCGCAGGGCTTTCCCTCATGCCGCACCACATCGGCGGTAAAGTCGAACCGGCCCTGAAACAGCGAGGACCCGACGCCATATGCGTCCACCGGGACCCGGTTCGATTCGAACTCCTCGATCTTCTCGACGGTAAAGCCGCCAGAGGCGACGATCTTGACCTGCTGGAACCCCTTCCGGTCGAGCGCTTCCCGGACATTCCAGACCAGCTGCGGGCAAACGCCGTTGGGCTTGAACTGCCCCATCTGAGGCACCACCGACCGGTCCACCAGCAGCTCGCTGGTATCGAGCCGGACGGCGTAGAGCCGCTCACCCAGGGCTTTGGCCAGCTCGAGGGAGGTCCCCACGCAGTCGTTGTCGAAGTCCACCAGGGTGATGAGCCGGAGGTCGGGACCCATGTGTTCCGCGAACTTCAGTGTGGCCCGGACCGTGTCCCCCCCATAGGCCGCGATCAGTCCATGGGGGACGGTCCCCACCCCCTCGCTGCCCCACCACGATGCCTGGGCATCGGTGGAGACTCCGATCGCCCCGGCGATGTGGGCGGCGTAGCCGTCGCCGGTCTGGACCAGCCAGTGATCGTGCCGGGCCGGAAAGAACATCACTTCCTTGGGTCGCGCGGCCTCGACCACCCGGCGGGTGTTGGTGCCGACCCGGGTCCGGCGGGACAGCACGCCGAGGTAGAGGGTCTCCAGATGGGCAAAGGCGTCATAGGCGCCTTCGATCTGGAGCACCACCTCGAACGGCTCGACCTCGTCGCCGTCGTACAGGGCGTGGACCGCCAGATCGCTCCACTCCACCGTGCAGAGCTTGAGGATCGCGATCGCCTCATCCACCCCACCCAGAAAGGCGTGCCGCTTGCCGAACACCTGCATCGTCACCTGGGGCCGGTAATGGTCGGCCAGCAGGATTTCCCGGGTCCGGACGAAGTACTTGTCCGAGTAGTACCCCGACCGCATCCGTTCCACCGGCAGGTGGAAGATCTCTGGATCCAGTCGGGGGCGGCGCCGGGTCATGCGATCTGCTCCGTGGTCGGGTCGGTCATCAGGGCCTCAAGGCGGCTCCGAATGACCGGTGCCCCAGGGGATGAAGGATAGCGGGTCAGCAGATGCTGGAGTTCCCGGCGGGCCCGGTTCGTCGCGCCGGTCGCGGCCAGGGTGTCGGCCAGAAAAGCCCGGAGCGCGAACTCCTCTGCCGGGCTGACCCGGGCTCCGGAGGCGAACAGCCCGTCCACCTCCTGGATTGCCTCTGCCGGCCGGTTGAGCTCTCCGGCCAGCAGCCGGACCCGTCCCAGGGTCGCCCAACCCCGCCGGGCACCGGTCGCCCGCATCCGGTAGCTCTCGGCGGCCATTTCGTAGTTCCCCTGTGCGACCATCGCTTCGACATCGGAGAAGCTGTCCCCCGCCCGGGTGACCCCCACGTTGGTGAGCAGTCGGGCAATGGCGTCGGGGACTTCGTCAATCCCGCGAAAGATGGCGGCGATGATCCCTGCCACCGCCCAGAAGGTGCCGGCGATGTAGAGACCTTGGCTGGAACCGGTCCGCAGCCACCAGACGAGGGCGACGATGGTGGCGGCCCCGCAGGCGCCGGCCAACAGGCCGCCGACCAGCCGGGGGGAGAACGCTCGGGGGCTGGGGTTGGGGTAAGGCACTCTGCCAGATAAGGTACCGGCGGGCCGAAGGCCGGCACAAGTTGACATGAAGGCCGCGCCGGGCCTCAATTGGAGGCCACGCCAACGCCTCTTTTTCCGGAGCACGCTGATGTCCGAGACCGTCACTCGCCGCCGCTTCCTCGGTACCGCCGCCGCGGTGGCCGGGGGCGCGCTGATCCCGGCGGCCGCGAACGCCGTGGCGGCACCGGCTATCATCCGGTCCAGGGTCAGTGGCTTCGCCGCCGTGGGGAGCGCCAACGGGATCCGAGGGGTGACCCGCGCGGTTGAGCTGATGACCCAGGGGACCGACACCCTCGATGCGGCGGTGGAGGGCGTCAAGATCCAGGAGCTCGATCCGCGCGACAATTCGGTCGGTTACGGCGGGTTGCCCAACGAGGAGGGCGTGGTCCAGCTCGACGCCTCGTGCATGCACGGTCCCAGCAAGCGGGCCGGGGCGGTAGCGGCACTCGAGGGGATCAAGACCCCGAGCGAAGTGGCCCGACTGGTGCTCAAGTCCACCAACCACATCCTTCTGGTGGGCCAGGGCGCCAAGCGGTTTGCCCTGTCCTACGGGTTCCAGGAGGAGGATCTGCTCACCCCGGAGTCGCGGGACATCTGGCTCCGCTGGCGGGCCAATCGGGGCGCCGGGGACGACTGGGTGGATGTGCCACGCGATGAGGAGATGGCCGTTCGTCCCACCGGGACGGTCAATCTCAATGCCATCAACGACAAGGGCGAGATCAGCTCGGTGACCACCACCAGTGGACTGGCCTGGAAGATCCCCGGCCGGGTGGGTGATTCCCCGATCGTCGGGGCGGGGCAGTACACCGACAACGAGATCGGCGCGGCCGGGTCCACCGGCCTCGGCGAAGCCAACATCATGGTGTGCGGCGGCTTCCTGACGGTGGAGCACATGCGGCGGGGGATGGCTCCTGCCGATGCCGCCCTGGAGACCCTCCGCCGGGTGTTGGCGATGACACCGCCCCGGCTGCTGGACGAGCGCGGTAGGCCCAGGTTCGGGCTCAATTTCTATGCGGTCAACAAGCGGGGCGAGACCGGGGCAGCCTCATTCTTCCCCTCCCGCTACGCGGTGCATGATGGCCGAGAGGCCGCGATCCGGGACACGGCCTACCTCTATCAGCGGGGTCAGGGATGAGCAGATTTCGCTTGGCACTTGCTGTCGTGGCCGGTTTGCTCCTGGCCGGCCAGGCCGCGGCCCAGGAGCCGTGGAGCGCCAGTTACTACCCCTTTGTGATCAAGGGACCCAACGACAAGGCCTCTTTGGTGCTCCACTACCAGTACGCCCAGGCCGCCGACTACTACGACCGGGTTCCGTTCGGAAAGAGCTTCTCGGCCGAAGCTGGCGCCAACCCCGACGGCAGCCGGTTCCTGGTGACCCGGTTCAAGGGGCCGCGGATGACTTCGTCCAGCCGGCTGTGGGTGGAGGCGGGGACCACCCGGGAAAACCGGTTCGGGTTCTTCGGACTGGGGAACGACGCCGAGGAATCGGATGCCTCCGACCAGCGGTATGTCGACCGGATGCGCCGGACCCGGTACTTCGTCCGGGTGGACGCCACCCAGTCGCTGATTGGTCCGTTGCGGTTCTCGGCGGGTCTCAGCCTGACCCGGGCCGACTTCGGCACCCTGCCGGGGGATACCAAGTTCGCGGGCTACTGCGGCACGGTCCTGGGGACTGGGGTCGCCGATCCGTCCGGGTGTGGCAGCGACACCGATTTCATCACTCGGGCATCCCTGATACTGGATACCCGGGATCTCGAGTTCGTCACCGCCCGCGGCGTCCTGCTCGAGGCCGGGGCGTTCGGTGGCAGTGGTGGCTGGAGGTACACCGGGTATTACGGGCAGGCCAAGGTGTTCGTCTCACCCCGGGAGGGAATGGTGTTCGCCGTCCGGGTGCTGGGACGCCATCTCTCGGATGATGCCCCTCTCGATGCCCGCTATGAAGTGCAAACCTGGGAGCAGAACATTCCGGTGCTGGGTGGCCCCGAGACCCACCGCAGCTTCGTCTATGGCCGGTTCACCGGGCAGGACGTGGTGGTCCTCAACCTGGAGTACCGGCAGGACATCCTGAATCTGGGAGACTTCGGAGCGTTTACGGCGGTCGGATTCCTCGACGCGGGCAGGGTCAAGGAGGAGGGCCTCACCGAGAACAACGACCTTCACGTGGGTGGTGGCGCCGGGTTGGCGCTCCGGATCCTCCGATCGACCGTGCTGACGTTCAACTTTGCCTGGGGTGGCGACGGGTTTCTGTACTCGATGGGAACCGGCTGGATGTTCTGACCGCCGGGCTACTGCCGCGATGGGTGGGGTGAGCCCCGACGGCGAACCCGGGTGTTGTTCGCGACAGGTGGGGTGAGCCCCGACGGCGAACCCGGGTGTTGTTCGCGACGGGTGAGGTGAGCCCCTCCGGCGAACTAGCGTTACCCGCGGCAAATCGCTCGCGGGACAGATCCCGGGATGCTCGCGGGTTCCGACGCTCGCCTTGGTGCTCACCCCACCCATCGCTTGTCCGCCCGACCAGTTGGTGCTCCCCCCACCCGTCGCTGCTCCTCCCGACCTGTGGTCTGTCCGGCCCCGCATCCAGCTCGGTCTCGCGGTGTGGGGTCGGGGTAGGATGCTCGCGGTGGGGAAGGTGGGGTGGGTGCGTGAGAGGGTTGGGTGGTGGTTTGGGGGGGGGGGGCGCCGCCGCGCGCGGCCGCGCCCCCGCCCCCCCCGCGCGGCCAGGGGGGCG
>CAYINH010000026.1:0-15565 GCA_964364615.1 uncultured Gemmatimonadaceae bacterium | reverse complement strand
GAGGCGACCGGCTTGATCGTGTGGATGAATCCGGGTGAGGGCGCTCACCCCGACTCGGTTGGTGGGCCGGGAGGCGCTGAGTAGTTTTCATCCCATGCCCTCATCCCGAACATCATGACCAGCTATCACACCGTCCTGTTCGACCTCGACGGAACCCTGGCCGACTCAGTCCGCCTGATCCTCGACAGCTATCATCACACCCTGGCAGTGCACCAGCTGCCAGCCCGGACCGACGAGGACTGGCTGGCGGGTCTCGGCACGCCGCTCACGGCCCAGTTTGCCCCGTGGGTCGAGTCCCCTGAGCAGTTGCAGGCAATGATCGCCAGCTACCGGGACTACAACCTGAGCCACCACGACACCGAGGTAAGCCCGTACCCCGGCGTGGTGGAGATGGTCCAGCGAATCCGCCGGGCCGGGTTCCGCACCGGACTGGTCACCAGCAAGAACCGCTCGGGCGCCCTCCGTGGCCTCAGGGTGATCGGACTGGAGGAGACCATGGAGGTGGTGGTCGGGGCGGATGACGTGACCAACCACAAGCCCCACCCGGAGCCGGTCCACCGGGCGCTCGACCAGCTCGGCACCACTGCGGTGGGCGCCATCTTCGTGGGTGACAGTCTTCACGACATGTACTCCGGCCGCGAGGCGGGCGCCCACACCGGCGCAGTGCTCTGGGGACCGTTCTCCCGGGAGCACCTTCAACCATCGGCGCCTGATCATTGGCTCGAAACACCGGACGCCCTCGTGGCACTCCTTGGCGCCTAGCAGAGTATGATCGCGGGACGGGTATGGGGCATCGTGCTCGCGGCGGGGGAGAGCCGGCGGTTCGGAAGCCACAAGTTGCTGGCGCCGTTTCGGGGACATCCGTTGGCCTGGCACGCGTTCACGGCGGCGGCCCAGGCGGTGGAGCACGGGTTGCTGGAAGGCGTGGTCGTCGTCTGCGCCCGCGGGGACACTGCCGTGGAGGCCATGGCAGCGGCTGCCCGCCTGAAGACGACGACGAGTCCCGATCCCACCATGGCCGCCAGTCTCCGGTGCGGACTCTCGTTTCTGGCGGAACAACTGGAACCGCCCGAGGCCGCTTTGATCTTCCTGGCCGATCAACCCTTGATTCTGCCAGGCCAGATCGACGCCGTCCTCGCTGCGGCGGCGGGCAGCTCCGCGCTGGTCTGTCGCCCCCGCTACCAGGCCACCCCGGACGCTCCTGGGCATCCGGTCTTTCTGTGCCGCGCGGCCTGGAACACGGCCGATGCGCTGGCGGGCGACCAGGGATTCCGGGAGCTGATCGCCTCGGGCCGGCTCAGCCTGGAGATCTGTGAGCTCCCCGGAGCCTGCCCCGACATCGATACCCCTGCGGACCTGACGACTCTCGAGGCCCTGGACTGACCGATGCGCGACGTCCTGTCTGAGTACCGGATGCTGGCCGCCACCGGGCCGGTGGGCCGAGCGGTAGTCACTCGAGTCCGGGGATCGGCTCCGCGCCCCGAGGGAGCCACCCTGATCGCGACCGCCGATGGTCGCATGGCGGGGTCGGTCACAGGCGGATGTGTCGAAGCCGCGGTGGTCCTGGAAATCCAGGAGGCGATCCGGACCGGCCGGTCCAAACTCGTGACCTACACTGTCTCCGATGACCAGGCCTGGGAGGTCGGGCTCTCCTGCGGAGGGACCATCGACGTCCTGGTGGAGCCGTCGGTCCGTCCAGAGGTCCTGGCGGCGGCCGAGAGCCGCCATGGGGCGATGGTGGCCAGCGTTCTCGCCGGGGCGGCGCTGGGTGCTCCCGCTCCGGAAGTGGCCGCGCTGATCGCAAAGCACCGGTCCGAGGCTCCGGAGATGCTCTCCTGCCGCACCGTAGAGCTTCCCATGCCCGCCGGCCCGGTCTCGGTGTTCCTCGAGGCGTTTCCGCTCCCACCCCGGCTGGTCATCGTCGGCGCGGTCCACCTCGCCGAGGTGCTGGTCCGCATGGCAGCTCCCGTGGGATATCGAACCATCGTGACCGATGGGCGAGCGGCCCTGTTGACCCGTGACCGGTTCCCGGGGGCTGACGAGTTGATCCTCGGCTGGCCCCAGGAGACTCTCCCCCAGCTGGGCCTCGATGCCGGAACCGCCGTCTGTGTCCTGACCCATGATCCGAAGTTCGACGAGCCCGCGCTCAGACTCGCGCTCCGTTCGGAGGCCGGGTACGTGGGCGCGATCGGGAGTCGGAAGACCCAGGCCGCTCGAAGGACGCGACTGCGGGAGGAGGGATTTTCAGAGCAGGACATCGCTCGGCTGCATGGCCCGATTGGACTCGATCTGGGCGGGAGGGCGCCGGCCGAGGTGGCGCTGGCGATCCTGGCGGAAGTCACCGCGATCCGGCACGGTCGCGGCGGGAGAGTGGTCCCTCAGTCCTGACCGGCGATCTCCAGCAGCCGGGCCAGCACGGCCTGCTGACCTGGGTGGCCCCGGGCGGCTACGAAGATGGTGTCATCGCCGGCGATGTTCCCGGCAACGTCCGGCCAGGCCAGCCGATCCAGCGCCGCTCCGACCCGATTGGCCTCGCCCGGCGGAGTCTTGATCACCACCATCACCTCCCCGACTGCCTCCACGCCGAGCACCCCTTCCCGGATCCGCAGCTCATTGGGATCGACCGCCCGGAGGTCGTCCACCGGCGGCCGCTGGTAGATGCCGTCCATCTTGATCAGCCCCAGTTCAGCGATGTCCCGACTGACCGAGGACTGGTTGACCGGGAACCCCTCCTCGCTGAGCGCATCAACCAGTTCCTCCTGAGTCTGGATCGGCCGGGTGCTGACCAGTTCCAGGATCCGGAGCAGTCGTTGCTTGCGACCGTGGCTCACCGTCTGGCTCCCACCAGCCGGCGCCGGGCCCGGTCAAACCGTGCCTGTTCCCGACGATTCCAGGACGATGCAACCCGCACTCTGCTGCGCAGGTCGCCCAGCGCCAGATGGCCCACCCCGCCAGTGGACCCGCGCCGCCGGATCAGGTCCGCCGTGCTCGGCTCGGGGAAGGTCGCGCCAGCCTTGAACTCGGCGGCCACCGCCCGGTAGGCCTCGCGGAACGGAACGCCGGCCTCGACCCGGCGCATCACTTCGTCGGTGGCCAGCGCCTCGCCCCGGATCATCTCCCGGCCCCGGGCGGCATCCACCCCGAGTTTCGGCACCGCATGCACCATCATCTCGAGCATCTCGCCGGTCAGATCGAGCCCCCGGAAGAGGGGCGCCTTGATCAGCTGGAAATCCCGGTGATAGCCGCTGGCCAGTTTCCCCTTCAGGTGGAACACCCCGGCCAGTTCACCGTCCAGGGCGGCGGCTCGGGCCCGGGTCAACTCGAACAGGTCGGGGTTCCGCTTGTGCGGCATGATGCTGGAACCGGTGGCCAGGTCGTTGGGAAGCACCAGGAACCCGAACTCCTGGGCACTGAACAGGATCACGTCCGCGCTGAGACGGGACAGCTCGTGGCCCAGGTCGGCGCACCAGAACAGCACGGCGGCCTCGAGCTTCCCACGGCTCAACTGGGTGGCACCGACGCTGTGATCGAGGGCGCGGAACCCCAAGGCGCGCATGGCCGCTTCCCGCGTCAGGGGAAGTGGCACCCCGTAGCCGGCCGCCGAGCCGAGCGGTGAGCGATCCACCCGTTCCCAGAGCCCGGGGAGCAGTTCCGCCGTGGTGAGGACCCCTTCTGCCAGGGCGGACGCCCACACCCCGGCGGAGGAGGGCATGGCACGACGCTGATGGGTGTAACCGGGCCACAGCACCCGGCGGTGCCGGCCGGCAAACTCGAGCAGCGCCGAGGCCAGGTCGAGCGAGGCGTGATGGAGCTCGAGCAGCGTGTGCTTGAGATAGAGCCGGACCGCACAGGCCACCTGATCGTTCCGGGACCGTCCGGTGTGAACCCGGGCCCCGATCTGACCGGGGCGCGCGTTGAGCCAGTCCTCGATCGCCGAATGGCCGTCCTCGTGACGGGGCCCGATGACAAGCTTGCCGGCCGCCTCGGCCTTGAGCGCGGCGCGGAGGCCGGTCTGGAGCCGCCGGTGGTCCGGCTCCGGGATGATCCGGGAGCGGCGGAGCCCTTCGACATGCCCGAGGCTTCCCAGGATGTCCCATTGGAGCAGCCGGGCGTCGAGGATCCGGTCGTCGCCCACGGTGTAGCGCATCATCAGCGCATCGGGCGCCTGGGAAGACCAGAGGGTGGCGGGCCCACGGACCCGCCGGCCGGAGGTGGGGCGACGAGGACTCATTGGAGGTACTCCCGGGCGAGGGCGTGATAGAACTCGCGGGCCTGCGTCACCTCGGAAAGATCCACGTGTTCATCGGGAGTGTGTGACTCACGGCTGGTTCCCGGGCCACACTTGATGGCGTCGATCTCCCGCACGAAGACCCAGTCGGAGCAGGTCGGGCTGCCGTAGCTCCGGGTCTCGGGCCGCACGGCCTTGGCCACCGCCAGCACCCGGGAACCGGCCGGAGTTTCGCAGGGGACCAGCCGGCTCGAGGTGATGACCGGCTCGCACTCCAGCCGCTGCCGCAGCGCGTGGCTCAGTTCCTGGTGGGTCCAGGACGGGGTACTCCGGATATCGAGCACCGCCCGGGCGGTGGGCGGGGTCACGTTGCGACTGACCCCGGCCTCCAGCATCGTCGCGGTGGCGGTGGTCACTCCGAGGACGGGATGCACTCGATCGCCGAACAGGGTCTCCAGCCGGATCAGGTCACGGGCCAGAACGGTCACCGCGCTGGTGAATCGATCGTCCCCGGCGTATCCGGCGTGTCGCTGATCTCCGCGAGCGACCAGGTCGACCATCATGATCCCCCGCTGGGCGATGGCCACATCGAGATTGGTCGGTTCGCCCACCACCGCCCCGTCGATCGGGCCGGTCCGCTCGAGCAACCTCGGCATGCTGGTGTCCCTGGTCTCCTCGCCATAGCCCAGCAGGACGAGGAGTTGTCCGCCCATGGCCGCAGACCCGGCCGCCAGGTCATGGGCGGCGGTCAGCATGGCCGCGACACTGGCCTTGGCGTCACCGGATCCGCGGCCATAGAGCAGGGTGCCTTCGATGGTCGGCTCGAACGCGGGCCGAGTCCACCCCTCACCCGCGGGGACGGTATCCAGATGGGAGATGAACGCCAGGGTGGGGCCCGGACGGCCGCCGGCCACCCGGACCACGACGCCGTCATCGCTCCGTTCGACCGTCAGGCCCCACTCCCGGGCGCGCCGTTCCACCAACTGCCCGATCGTCTCCTCGGCACCGCTGACCGAGGGGATCGCGACCAGTTCGCGGAGCAGCTCGACCTCAGTCGGCCAGGTCCACACCAAGGTAGGTCGCCTTCTCCTTTCGCCCGACGATCATGGTGCCGTGGCCGGTCCCGGTGAACACCTCCAGCAGAAGGGAGTCGGGAGTCAGGCCATCAACGATGTGGGTCCGCTCGACCCCGCCGGTCGCCGCCCGGATGCACGCCTCGACCTTGGGCCGCATCCCGCCGCTCAGCGCCCCGCTCGCCATCAGCTGCGCCAGGTCGTCGGGGTCGGCGAAGGTCACCAGGCTGGTGGGGTCCTCCCGGTCGCGGAGCACTCCGGGGACACTGGTCAGGTAGATCAGTTTCTGGGCCCGGAGCGCGATGGCCAGGGATTCGGCCACCGTGTCGGCGTTGACGTTGTACACCGCGCCCTGCTCGTCCCCGGCCAGACTGGCGATGACCGGGACGAACCGGGCGTCGAGGAGCGTGGTGAGCACCCGGGGGTCCACCCGCTCGATGTCGCCAACGTGGCCGTAGTCGACGGTCCGCGACACGCCGGCATCATCCACCACGGTGACGGGAGGCCGACGACGGGCCGTGATCAGCTCCGCATCGACTCCGCTCAGGCCGACCGCCTGCACCTGATGGTGCCGGAGGGCGGCCAGCAACGCCACGTTGAGGGTTCCGGCATAAGTCATCGTGGCCACTTCGAGGGCCGCGTCGTTGGTGACCCGGCGGCCGGCGACCAGTTCCGGCTCAAGCCCGAGCCGCCGGCTCAACGCCGAGGCCTGGGGGCCCCCGCCGTGCACCACCACCAGGCGGATACCCAGGGAGTGGAGCAGGGACACCTGGGCGGCGACGCCGTCCAGGGCAGATGGCTCCTTGAGAATCTCGCCGCCGAGCTTGACCACGAAAATGTGGTCGCGGTAGGCCCGGACGTAGCGGAGGGCACCCTTGAGCCCGGCGATGCCGCGGGAGGTATCGATCGTCATCTGGCGCCATTCCCGGCCGGTCCGGCCGAGCCAATCAGTTCAAGCAGCAGTGCCCGTTGGGCGTGAAGCCGGTTCTCGGCCTGGTCGACCACCGCGGAGTTTGGGCCGTCGAGGACAGCGTCGTCAATCTCCACGTTTCGGCGCACCGGCAGACAATGCATCACGATCCCCTTGCCGTTCCGGGTCCGGGAGGCGAGCGCCTGGGTCATCCGCCAATGGCGCCGCTCGGCCCGGTAGGCCCTCTCCTCCTCCGGCCGGCCGAAGTAGTCGAGCGAGCCCCAGGACTTGACGTAGACCGCGTCCGCTCCGCTGACCGACCCCTCGATATCGTCGGACACGGTCACCGACCCACCCCGGGACTCCGCCAGCCGGCGGATGGCGCTCATGTCATCGGAGTCGAGATCGTATCCGGGTGGCCGGGCGATCACGATTTCCATTCCGAGCTGGGCCGCCGCGATCGCGCCGCTGGCCGGCACGGCGGTCGGCAGCGGCTTCGGATGCCAGGCCCATTGGAGCACGAATTTCCTGCCGGCCGGGTCGCCCAGCTTCTCCTGCAGCGTCATCGCATCGGCCAGTCCCTGGCAGGGATGGCGGCGAACCGACTCCAGGTTGATGACCGGCTTCTCGCAGAACCGGGCAAAGTTGCGGATCACCGGGTCGGTACGCTCGGTCCGCCAGTCGGAGCCCTTGGGGAAAGTCCTCACCGCCAGCGCATCGGCATAGCGACCGAGGACCCGCGCCGCCTCGATGATGTGCTCCACCGTGGTCCCGTCCATGGTCACGCCCAGCTCGGTCTCGATCGCCCAGCTTCCCTTGCCGGGCTCCAGGACCACGGCATGGCCGCCATGCAGAAACATCGCGGTTTCGAAGCTGGTCCTGGTTCGAAGGCTCGGGTCCATGAACACCATGGCCAGCACTTTCTTCTCGAGTCCACCGGAGATTTCCCCGCGCTTGACCCGGGCCGCCAGCCGGAGAAGCCCGCTGATCTCGTCCGGGCTCCACTCCTCCATCGCCAGATAGTCGCGCTTGGTCATCCCAGTACCTTCCCGAGCCCCGTGAGCAGCTGGGCGGCCTCGTCGGACGAGAAATTCAGCGGGGGCATCAGCCGGAGCACTTCCGGATCGGCGGAGGTGCCGGTCAGAATCCGGTGGGCGTAGAGGGCGGTCTGCACCGCCTTGGCCGGCCGGCCGAGCCGGAGCCCGATCAGCAGCCCTCGACCCTGGACCCCGATCCCGAGCGCCTCGGCGCCCTCGCGCAACTGGCGACCGACTCGGCGAGTGTTCTCCAGCAAGTGCTCCCGATCGATCACATCGAGGTTGGCCAGGGCGGCGGCGCAGACCACCGGACCGCCGCCGAAGGTGCTGCCGAGGTCGCCGATGGTCAGACCCTCGGCGAGCCAGGGGTTGATCACCACCGCCCCGATCGGCAATCCGGCCGCGAGCCCCTTGGCCATGGTGATCGCATCGGGGGTGCATCCGAATGCCTCGGCCGCGGTAAAGGCCCCGCTCCGTCCGACTCCGCACTGGATCTCGTCGAAGATCAGGGCGGCGCCGGCCCGGCGGGTGATCTCCCGGGCAGCCGCGAGGTATTCCACCGAGCACTCCCGGGCGCCCTGCATCCCCTGCACCGGCTCGAGTACCACCGCGGCCACCCGGTCGGTGACGGCCGTGTCGAGCGCCGGGATGTCGTTGAACGGCACCTTGGTGGAGAGCGGCACGCCGGCCCGGCGGGCGGCCTCTTCGTAGCGGGCACCGTGGGTGATCGACAGCGCACCGGGGGTCCGGCCGTGCCAGCCGCCCTCGAGGGAGACCAATGCCTGCCGGCCGGTCCGCTTCCGGGCCAGCCCGATCGCGTTCTCGTTGGCTTCCGCGCCCGAGTTGCAGAGAAACACGTGCTGCAGCGGATCGGGACAGCGAGCGGCCAGTGCGTCGGCCAGACGATCCCGCACCGGGAGGGGGACCACCGCGCTGTAGAACAGCAGCGTCGCGGCCTGGTCGGCGATAGCGCGGACCACGTCGGGATGCGAGTGCCCGGTGGAGGCGACCGCGTGGCCGCCGTAGGCGTCGAGCCATTCGAACCCGTCGGCGTCGACCAGCCAGGAGCCGTGCCCCCGCACCGGGTGGATCGGCATCTCGGAGTAGACGGGCAGCAGCGCGGAGGAAGAAACGGCGGTCATCGGCCTCAGATGGGGAAGACGGGGAGTTGGGTCAGGCCGGCGGTCTCCGGAAGACCGAGCGCCAGGTTCATCGCCTGGATCGCCTGGCCGCCGGCGCCCTTGATCAGGTTGTCGAGCACCACCAGCAGCTGCACCTCGCGGCCGTCGTCACTCTGGGCCGGGTGGATGGCGACGTAGTTGCTGCCCACCACGTGGGTCAGCTGGGGAGGCGCGTCGACCACCCGGACAAAGGGCCGATCCTGGAAGGCCTCGGCGACCAGCCGGGCGGCCTGACCCGGGGCCAGCGCGTGACCCTCGGCCAGGGAAGCGTGCAGGGTCAGGTGGATGCCGCGGACGAAGGGGCCGGAGTGGGTGAGCATCCGGGCCCTGGCGTCGGAGTGGCCGGTCCACTGGCGCCACTGTTCGAGCACTTCCCCCTCATGCCGGTGGGAAAAGACCGAGTAGGCAAACAGGTTGTGGGCCCGGGCGGGGTGGTGGGTGGTTGGCTTGGGCAGGGCACCGGCTCCACTGGAGCCGGTGACGGCGAACAGCGCCGGCGGGCCAGCGAGTGCGAGGCCCCTCAAGGGGAAGAGCGCGAGCTGGGCCGCCGTGGCGAAGCAGCCGGGCGCGGCAAGGGCAGTGGCACCGCGCAGTTCGGGCCCCAGCACGTCGGCCAGGGCATAGCGGAACCGATGCACCAATTCTGGCGCCGGATGTTCGCCGTAGTGCTTCCGGTGGAGCGCCGGGTCCTGAATCCGGAAGTCGGCGGCGAGGTCCACCACCATCCCGGGCCCTGCGGAGAACACCTCTGCGGCGACTCGCGCGGACTCGCCGTGCTCCAGGGCCAGGAAGACCACGTCGGCACCGCGCGCCACTTCGGCCGGGGTGTCGCCGCTGAAGCGGGCGTCCGAGATCGGCGCCAGCGCCGGGTGGAGGTCGGCCACCGGCTTGCCCGCCTGACTGCGACTGGTGGCAATCCAGCTGGCGACTTCTGGATGGGCCGCGAGCAGCCGGAGGAGTTCGCCCCCGACATATCCGGCAGCGCCCACCACGGCGACCCTCACGCAGCGGTCCCGACCGGAGACGGTGTCCAACCCAGCACCGCTTCCCGAACCACCTCCACCAGCGCCTCGGGCTCCCGCCGGGCGTTGAACGCGGGAAGCCCCAGCTCGGCCCGGATGTAGTCGCGTCCGACCTCGTTGTCGGTGGCGGGTCCGGTAATCACGGTCACCGGGTGATGGAACCGATGGCGATAGAGTTCGACCGCGCCCCAGCAGGCCACCGGATCGGGTGCCGCCATGACGTGGGCTGCCGCGAGGGCCATCAGGTCAGGAGCCAGCAGGATGTCCTGCACTCCGTATTCGCCGAGAATCCCGTCACCCAGTTCGGCGACAATCACATCGGGCCGCAGGACCCGGTCGCGGGCCAGCTGGTTGAGCAGCCCGCGCGCCACCGCCACCGTGGTCCCGGGGTGGGTGCTGGCGAGGCCCGCATCGTTGAAGGTGAGCGCGGCCACCGCCCCGGCATCGCGCATCGACAGGGTATCCCGCATCAGCGAGACCCCCGTCAGCTTGACTGCGGCCACCCGGAGCCCCGACCGGCTGAGTCCCCGAACCAGCTCGGTCGCCGCCACCGTCTTGCCCGAGTTCATGCAGGTCCCGGCCACAAACACCACCGGCACGGTGCAATCGAGGTCTTCGCTCGATGGAACGGCGTTCTCCCGGATGGAGGCCGCTCGGCCAACTCGGTCACCCAGATCGGGGAAACTCAGCACGGCCCCGAGCACTTCAGCAGAGAACGGGGGTCCGACATCGGGGTTGGCCGAGGTGCAGCGACCGAGGACGCCGCCGAGGTTGAGCACATCGATCTTGTCGCCAACGGCGATCTGGCTCGGCACCTCGCCGGCATAGCCGCGAAGTGCCCGCCGACTGCCCAGGGTACCGGCCAGCACGTCACCGCTCCGCAGCGACACCATCCGACCGGTCACATCCTCCACAGTGTTGTAGCTCGACTTGTCGGTCAGTACCCGGACCGCCAGGACGTACCCCTCGGCCGGGATGATCTCGTCGCCCACGATCACGTCGGGCGCCAGCCGGAGGTTGCGGGTGGAGGAGGAGATCCGGTCGAGCCGGACCCTGGTGGTGCGGACCATGGCGTCAGTCCTTCCGGGCCGCGCGCGCGGCAAGCAGCGACGGAATCGAGGTGAGTCGGGAGAAGGCCCTGGCCTCTTCGCCGGTCCAGAGCCGGTTTTCTTCGCCGTAGGTGGCGACTGCCGGATCCATCATGGAGAACGGACTGCGGGTGCCGGTGACCAGGAAGCGGCCCGGAGCCAGCAGCACCCTGGTCTCGCCGGTCACCCGCTGCTGGGAGCTGGTGATCAGCGCCTCGATGTCGCGCAGCGCGGGGTCGAAGTAATGGCCCTCGTGCAGCCGGTCACCGTAGAAGCGGCCGAGCTGGTCCTTCCAGAAGGTCTGCCACTTGGTCAGTACCAGCTTCTCCAGCTCCCGGTGGGCGGCGATGAGCACCAGTGCAGCGCCGGCCTCGAAGCCGATCCGCCCCTTGATCCCGAGCGCTGTTTCTCCGACGTGAATGCTGCGGCCGATCCCGTAGCCATCGGTCAGCTCACTCAGTGCCACCACCAGGTCCGGGCCGTTCAGCGCGGTCCCATCCAGGGTCGCCGGAACACCCTCCTGCCAACTGAGAACAATCTCGCGCCCCGCCAGGCCCTCGGAGGGCGGGGTGATCAGTTCGGCGGGTGGTCCAGCCCAGGTGTCATGGGTCCAGCCTCCACCCCAGGTCGTGCCCCAGAGTCCCCGGTTGATCGAATAGGACCCCGCCTTGGGCGGGACCGGGAGGCCGCGCTCGGTCAGATAGACAATCGCCTGGTCCCGGGTGAGGGCCTCTTCGCGGATCGGGGTGACGACCTCGAGGTCGGAGGCCAGGACCCGGAACGCCACATCGAACCGAACCTGGTCGTTGCCGGCCCCGGTGGAACCGTGGGCCACGGCGGTCGCACCAATTGTCCGGGCGACTTCGATGACCCCGATCGCCTGCTGGGTCCGCTCGGCGGCAACGCTCAGGGGATAGACCTCACCCCGGAGCACATTCCCCTGGATCAGGAAGCGGACGAACCGGTCAAAGACTTCGGCGCGAGCGTCGACCTCGTGGTGGGCGGTGACCCCGACCGCTTCGGCCTGGCGGCGGATGGCGGCGAGCTCGTCAGGGCCGGCACCACCGGTGTTGACGTGGACGGTATGGACCACGAACCCCAACTCCGTCAGCCGGGGGACGCAGTAGGAGGTGTCGAGGCCGCCGGAGAAGGCGAGGGCGATAATCCGCTTTTGCATATTGCATAAATATCCATACATGGCAAGGCCTTCGCAACCCCCGGACTGGCTTTCTGCCCGGTCCCGGCAACTCCAAAGTCACTTGGCCAACTTGCCTAAACGATGACAAGAGAGCATTTTACGCCCAGTTCCTGAGACGGAGTTTCAGGAAAAATGCGCCTCGGCTTCGCCGGCCCATCGCCATTGTTCAAGGAGTCCCTCTATGCGCAGGTCCACACTCATTGCCGCCCTCGGCTTGTTCCTGGTCACCCCACTGCTGGCCCAGCAGAAGGGGACCTTGGAAATCGGCGGCTTCGCCCGGTACAACTGGTACGACCAGTCCTTTGACCAATCCACCGCCAACAAGAGAAAGAACAGCTGGGGCGGTGGCGCCCGGGTCGGCTACTTCTTCTCTGACCGGTTCAGCCTCGAGCTCGACGGTTCCGGCAACGCCACCGACGTCGATGGCCCACCGGGAACCAGCATTGAAAGCGTCGGCCTGGTCTACCTGCCGTTCCACCTCCGGGCGCTGTACAACGGGGCCATCGGCGAGACGTCCAGCTGGATTCTGGGCGCCGGGCTCAACTACAACCGCTACCGCACCTCCTCCGCGGCCGACGCGTACCTCAAGAAGACCTATGAGGGGAGCGACTTCGGGGTCGGCGCCCTGGCCGGTTTCCGACTGGGACTCAATGACGTGTGGAGCCTCCGGGTGGACGGGACCATGGACTACATCCCGAGCCCCCAGAGCGATGTCGATGGCTCCAACACCATGCTCGGCCTCCAGGCGGGGCTCAGTGCCTTCCTCGGTGGCAAGTGCACCGACAAGCTCGACTCGATCGCGGTCGAGCCGCGGAACAGCACCGTCATGGTCGGCGACCAGGTCAACCTGACCGTTCGCGGCTATCTGTGCGACGGCAGCAGCACCAACGTGACCAGCGCCAGCACTGGCAGCGCCAGCGGCGGCACCCTGGCCGGGGCCAGCTTCTCGAGCAACACGCCGGGCAGCTATGCGGTGACGTACACCAACGCCATGGCCCGGAAACTGAAGAGTTCCTCCGCGACCGTGACGGTCAATGCCCGTCCGATCCCGCCGGTAACCCTGACCCGGGTGGACCTGCAGCCGGACGAGGCCACCATTTCGGCTGGTGAGTCCGTCGCCCTGCGCGTCGTCGGTCAGTTCAGCGACGGCAGCTCGCGGCCACTGACCAACTGCCGGCTGACCCCGGACGCGGGGACCGTCTCCAGCGGTTCCTTCAGCGCCATCCGGGCCGGCGAGTACACCGTCACCGCCAACTGTGACGGCGGTCAGACGGACCGCTTCCGCATCACAGTGCAGTCGATCAGCTTCACGGTGCGGGCGCTGTTCGAGTTCAACAAGACCAACGTCTACGTGCAGGCCGAGCGGGATTCGCTCAAGGCGCTGGCCCAGTTGCTCAAGGCCAACCCGAACATGCAGCTGACCATCCAGGGCCATACCGACTGGGTCGGCTCGGTCGGGTACAACGAGAAGCTCGGCATGGGGCGGATCGAAGCGGTCATCGAGATCCTCAAGGCCGAGGGCGCCAGCCAGGCTCAACTCGACGCCTTCACCAAGAACAGCTTCGGTGAGTGCCAGCCGATCGCCAGCAACGCGACCAAGGCCGGCCGGGCGCAGAACCGTCGGGTCGAAGTCACCGACCCCGGCAGCGCGACGCAGTACGTGGGCACGGCCACCTGCCGGAACCGCCCGTAGCGCACCATTTCACCGGTCCCGGGTTCCCCTGATACCGGGCACCAGGTGACAAGACGGCGTCGGCTTTCGAGCCGGCGCCGTTTTGCTTTTTCACGATGCTGGTGTCGGACTATTGGATGTGAACCGTAGCAAGCCCTGCAGCCATCACCCGTTCGCTCATCAGCCTCGCCCGGACCTTGACGGTTCCTGGTGCCCTCGGTCGCACCCAGCCTGAGGGCGAGACCACCGCGACCATCGTGTCAGAAGTGGTCCATTCGACGGTCAAGGGGCCCCATTCCTTGGGCGCGTTGCTCGAAACTGACATCTTCAGGGAGTCTGACAGGTTCAGCGTTTCGCCGTCAGGTGCGACAAGAACCCGCAGGATGGGTGGGTGCGGGTGCGGGTTCTCCGACGGCTGCGCCGGGTCCAGGGGCGTTGCTCCGCACCCCAAGACGCCAACTACCAGAAGGCATCCCGTCAAGGCCAATACCGATTGGCGCGTTGCCATGTGAGCAAGATGCGACTCGCGGCAGCGGCTCGCCAGCCTCGAAATCACCTCTGTGCGCCAGATCATAAACCAAGGGGACTGACCGACTGACGGGAAAATGGACGGAGGCCCCACCAGCCGGTGGCCTTCTCAGCTCGGTTCGGCCGGCTCCGGTGCCACCGGGGCAGCAGGCTCCACCGCCACAATGTCACCCGACGCGGACTGCATCACGGGCCCCGGTGGGGTGACCGCCGGCCACGAGCCGGTGACATACTCTTCGGAGTACATCCGCAGCAATTCGAAGAAATAGCTGATGGCCAGGGGACCCAGAATCAATCCGATGAAGCCCATCTGTTCGACGCCGACGATGGCGCCGACCAGGGTGATCATCGGGTGGATCTTGGCAAACCGGTTGTAGATGACCGGTCGAATCACGTTGTCGATATTGCCGATCACCACCACGCCCCAGATGACCAGGGCCACCGCCTTCCCGGTCGATCCCGCGACGAACAGCCCCACCGCCGCCGGCAGCCAGATCATCCCGCTCCCTACCAGCGGCAGGATGGAAAGCGCCGCGGTCACCGTCCCCCAGAACACCGGGTTCGACAGCCCCAAAGTGAGGAAGGCGAGCCCGATCAGGGTTCCCTGGACCACCGCAATGACGCCGGTCCCCACCACGGTCGACAGCGTCACATCGATGAACCCCTGACGCAACTTGACCGCGCGCCCATGGCTGAAGGGGACGTACGGCTCGACCGCCGCCCAGGCCCGGCCGGGGTTGATCAGCAGGAAGTACAGCCCGAACAGCAGGAAGACCAGGTTGAGGATGAGCCGGGTGGCCACCCCGATCAGCGAGAGCGCGTTGCCGCCGAGCCAGCCGAGCACACTCTGTCCCGCGGAGGCGATGTACGGCCCCAGAGAGATGGACCCGATCTGGAGGGTACTGGCGCGGTCCAGCACCGGGCTGGCGAGGGCGCCCCGGACTGCGCTCTGAGCCTGCTCGACGATGCTTGCGGCCAGGAGGACGCCCGGGAGCACCACAAGCACGACCGTGAGCCCGATGACAACCAGGGCCGCGAGCGGGGCCGGCAGCCGCCTGGACAGTCGGCGCTGCACCGGCTCCCAGATGACGTACAGCATGGGCGCCCCCAGCAGACCACTGGCGTATGGGGCGAGGCCTGAGAGCAGCGCGACGCCCAGGGCGGCGACGGTTGCGCCGGCGAGGAAGCGTCTGGTGTTCGGAGTCAGCACGGAGGGAACGGTAGCCCATCAGCCGCCACCGGGCCACCCGTCCCCTGTCGCCCGGCGCCCAAAGTCCCTACAATTCGGGAAGGATGAGAAGTCTCTTTCTGGAACGTGGCGGAACATGGCTGGCCATCACTCTGGCCGCCGTGACGGGGCTGGGCCTCGGTTGCATGGATGCGACCGGAGACGGCGGTGGGCCCAGCGCCACGCTCGCCCTCCAGCCGGTCCTCCCGCCCTCCTACACCCCGGGTCTCTTCAACCTGGCGATCGACCGGGCCCGGATTCAGTTGATCAGACCTCCCGGCCAATCGGTGCTGGACACCACGGTGTTCTTCCCGGCGGATCAGTCCCAGTTGACGGTCCGGCTCAGAGTTCCGCTGACCTCCCGCCGCGAAGAGTTCACCGCCGCGATTGAACTCCGTTC
>CAYINH010000025.1:0-15668 GCA_964364615.1 uncultured Gemmatimonadaceae bacterium | reverse complement strand
CCTGACGGCCGGACCCGGGTCACCCGGCTGCTCCACAACGCCCTCGGCAGCTTCGAGGAGACCTCGGAGTCCGCCGGGGTAACTCTGGTCGCCGGGGCCGCGGCCGCCAGCTTTGCCGACTACGACAACGACGGCCACCTCGATCTCTACCTCGCCGACCTGAGCGGCCGGGGTCATCTGTTCCGAAACATCCGACCCGGCCGGTTCCGCGAGTTGGGCCGAGGCAGCGGACTCACCGAGGCGGCCGGAGTGACGGACGCGGTCTTCACCGACCTCGATCACGACGGCGACCTCGACCTGTTCCTCACCGGCCAGGGCGGGAATCGGTTCTTCCGCAACAACCTCGACGGCTCCTTCCGAGAGATGACGACCGAGGTGGGCCTCCGAGGAGCTCCGGGAGGGCGGGCTGCGGCATTCGGCGACCTGGACCACGACGGCCGGCTCGACCTCGTCGTGGCGGGCGACCGGGGACCCGACGCGCTGTTCCACAACCTCGGCCAGCAGCGGTTCGAAGACGCGGCGGCCAGCCGGGGCCTCGGCGGCGCCGGTTCCTCAGGCGTGGTGGCGATCGGCGACTACGACAACGACGGCCACTTCGACCTCTTCCTCCCCGGCCGGAGCGACGGCGGGACCGGGCTCTACCGCAACGACGGCATGGGACGGTTCCTCGCGGACAGCGGCCCGGCGGCACTGAGGGAGACCCTCGAAGGCATCCGAGCGCGAGGCGCCGCGTTTGTCGACTACGACAACGACGGCTGGCTCGACCTGGTAGTGGTTGGAGAACCGACCGACGGTGGACGGGGAGTGTACCTGTGGCGGAATATGGGGAGCGGTGAGTTCGAAGACCGCTCCCATCTGCTGCCCGCCATCCCGGCCACCGGGGTCGTGGCGTTCGACTACGACGCCGACTCGGACCTCGACCTGCTGATCACCGGACCCACCGGCCTCCGGCTGTTCCGGAATGCTGGCGGCAACCTGAACGGCTACGTCAGGATCCGGCTCACCGCGCTCCGGACCGGGAGCGGCAAGAACAACACCTTCGGGATCGGGGCTCGGCTCGAGCTCCGGGCCGGAGCCCTCCATCAGACCCGGGTCGTCACCGGGTCGGCGACCCTGATCGGACTGGGCCGGCTCCGCCTGGCCGATGTGCTTCGGGTGGAGTGGCCCAACGGAGTCCCCGAGGTCCTGGCGGCGCCCAGCAGCGACCCCAACGTGCGCGAGGCGGAGGCCTTGAAGGGATCCTGCGCCTTCGTCTACCCCTGGGACGGCGAGCGGTACCGGTTCCTCACCGACGTGATGTGGCGCAGCGCCCTCGGGATGCCGCTCGGCATCATGGGCAGCCAGGCGGCCTATGCCCCGGCGGGCGCCTCGCAGGAGTACGTCCTGATTCCCGGGGATCGGCTGGTGGCCGACCAGGGGAGATACCGTCTCCAGATGACCGAGGAATTGTGGGAGACTGCGTTCGTGGACCAGGTCAAACTCCTGGTGGTGGATCACCCCGACAGCGTCGAGGTGCTGGTGAACGAGCGATTCGTGCCACCCGAGCCGGCCCGGCTGGAGCTGTACCAGGTCCGGGGGCCCCGACCCCCGGTGGCGGCACAGGATGGCAACGGGCTGGATGTCCTCCCGCTGCTGCGCCACCGGGACGACCGATACGTCGCTGGATTCGACCCGGGCCGGTATCAGGGCGTCGTCGCCCCGCACGACCTGATCCTTGACCTGGGTGACCTGGCCGAGGCGGACAGCGTGCATCTCCTGCTCAACGGCTGGATCTATCCGACCGACGCCAGCATCAACGTCGCGCTGTCTCAGGCGGCGGGCCCCGGACCGGCCGCGCCGTCGCTGGCGGTGCCGGATGCGGCGGGCCGCTGGGTCACCGTCATCCCCGACCTCGGCTTTCCGGCAGGCAAGAGCAAGACGGTGATCGCGAACCTGAGCGGGAAGTTCCCGGCCCGGGACTATCGGGTCCGGATCAGAACCGGGATGCAGGTGTACTGGGATCAGGCGTCGGTGGTGACGGGCGGGACTCGCCAGGTCAGCCGGGTCACCACCTTGCAACCAGCCGCGGCCGATCTCCACTACCGCGGGTTCTCCCGGACTTACAGGAAGGGAGGTCGCTACGGACCCCACTGGTTCGACTACGACGAGGTGTCCACCGAGCCCCGATGGCAGTTGATTGACGGCCTGTTTACCCGGTTCGGGGATGTCCGGTCGCTGCTGCTCAGGTCGGACGATCGATACGTCACCATGGCCCCGGGTGACGAGATGTCGGTCGAGTTCGACGCCACCGCGCTCCCGGTCCTGCCGCCCGGCTGGCGCCGCGACTTCCTGCTCTACAGCGACGGGTGGATCAAGGACGCCGACCTCAACACCGCCCATGGCACCACAGTGGAGCCGTTGCCGTACCACGCGATGAGCCGCTACCCGTACGGTCCGGCCGAGGGATATCCCTCGGATGCGATGGCCGGGCGGTATCGGGAGGAGTACCACACCCGGCGGCTGAGGCGGGCACCCGAATAGGACTGGATCTCGCCGACTCGGGCTGCAGCAAGGCGCCCGGCCCGATCAGAGAATCCCCAATCCCCTCATGAGGAAGCCCAGGGCGAGGACCCCGGCAACGATCCTCACGGTGGGGATCCACCAACTGAGTCCCCGCTCCCAGGTGCCGGCCAGTCCCGGCAGGCCCAGCGTCCGGTAGAGCGACAGGGTCAGCACCACAGCCGCCCGTGCGGCCAGCGACACGAGCAGGCAGCCAGTGCCCACAGCCAGGTGAGGAAGGGAAACGGATGCCATGGGGTGAGTCCCTGGTGTCGGCGGGGTCAAGCCGAGCCGGTGGTCCGGATGAAGAGGCCGGGAAACAGCGAGGTACCCGCCATGACGTGGGTAATCGCCTCGGTATCGTACCCATCCCCCGACCGGTAGCTGGCGAAGAAGGCATTGACCCGGCGCACCCGGGCGGGATGGACCCCGACTGCCTGAAGGCCCAGCGACACCCCGAAGTTGGTGAAGGCGAACTTGCTGTCGCGCTCGGTTGGTTCGCGGCAGAAGTAACCGGGTGGATCCACCCACATCCGATCCAGCATGGCGAGCGCCCGTGCCCGCTGGGTGATGGCCCAGGGCTCGGTGGGCATGAAGTGCGTCAACCAGAGCATCATCCCGAGCCCGAGGTCCTGGGTGATGCTCAGGGTGCGGTAGCAGCCCAGCACGATCGCCCGCAACTCGGCGATCTGGTCGGCCAGGGCGTCGGGATCGAGCAGCTGGTAAACAACCATGCCGTGAAACGGATCGAGGGCACCCAGGCCGTAACCGGGATACGGGCCACTCAGGTCCTCTCTCATCTTCCAGTGCACTCCGAGGCCGGGCAGGACGAACGCCTGGTGCACGTCTCGAGCAAGGACCAGCGCCTTGTCGTAGTACCGCCGCTCGATGGCGCCAAGCAGTGTCAGGGCGAAGATCCACATCGCCAGGTAGTGGTAATACTGGCCATCGCGGTCCGCTGCCTCTCCGATTCGGATTCCCCGAGGGCGACCCAGCACCCGGTCCACTTGTCCAACGACCCACTCCGCCTCCCGGAGCAGGCGGTCGTCGCGCAGTTCACGCGACAGGGAGAGCAGCAGCACCACTCCAAAGGCATCGGTCCAGAGATACCGTCGGCCGTTCGGCCAGATCCGCTGCTCGCGCATCCACGCCAGACGTCGGATGACGGCGTCGAGGTCGGAGGCGCCACGGGCGGCGGTCACAGCCCGAATGGGTAGCTGTCGGGGACGCCACCCGAAGGGGTAGCGGGCAGAGCTCGCACCGCGCGGGTTTCGTCGAACCAGAGATACTCGTCGAATTGTCGGGGCAGCATGGCCTGGAAGTAGTGGCTCTGCAACTCGGTGTCCGGACGGTACACCACCCCGATGGCCCGCTCCAGGCGGGGTGGGGTCAGCTCCTCGCGCACGGCAGCCCGGGACGGGTACCGGAGCGGGAGGGCAAAGGCCGGGACTCCGGACTCATGGAACACCCGCTCGTAGCTCTCGGGGTGCGCGGGTCGGACTGACATGATCTGCATCGGTTCGTCCCAGTCGTTGGCGGCGGCGACTGTTCCGTGATCAGTGCCGAACCCCACCGCGTATACCCCGTCCTGCCACGCCTCCCGGGCGAGCTGGCCCACATTGAACTCGCCCCGCATGCTCATCTCCGTCGCCGCGGCGTTGCCGAGGTGGGAGTTGTGGGCCCACACGACGGCCCTGCTTTCCGGCCCCTGGAAGTCGAGCAGGGCGCGCAGGGTGTCGAACATGTGGCGGTCGCGCAGGTTCCAGGAGTCCGCCCGCCCGTAGTACATGACCCGATAGTACCGCTCGGCCTGGGCCACCAGCCGGGCGTTCTGGGCTGCGTCGAAGAACCGCTCCCCGTCCCTGGTCGCGTAGTCCATCCGCCGGGCCAGCATGTCGGTGAGCATCCGGGTGACCGCCACCTCGCAGGTCTGGTACTGGCCGGTCACCGCCGCCCGACCGTACACCGCAGGATCCCGCTCCCAGGGGCTCAGGCAGCCGTAGCGCCGCCGGGCCACCGCCGCCGTGTCGGGATCGACGTCCTCGAGGTAC
Source organism: uncultured Gemmatimonadaceae bacterium (assembly GCA_964364615.1). Taxonomy (GTDB): domain Bacteria; phylum Gemmatimonadota; class Gemmatimonadetes; order Gemmatimonadales; family GWC2-71-9; genus SZUA-320. The sequence continues at coordinate 11,079 of CAYINH010000025.1, read as the reverse complement.
CGCAGCACCGCCGCGATCGAGGAGAACAGACTGTAGAGATCGAGCCCGTAGAACCCGGTGCGACGGCCCGGATCCGCCACCCCGGCGTTCCACGCCCGGAGCCACTCGACGAAGTCGTGCACCTCACCGTTGCGCCACATCCAGGTCGGGAAGCGGCTGAACGCGGGTGGCTCGTCGATCACCGGCGGCCGATGTCTGGCATACCGATCCACCTGGGCGGCGTCCGGCCAGTCGGCCTCCACCGCGACGATCGTGAAGCCGCGTCGGGTAATCAGCTCCCTGGTGATCCGGCCCCGCATGGCGTAGAACTCCGACGTGCCGTGCGACGCCTCACCCAGCAGGACCACGCGTGCGTCGCCGATCCGATCGAGCATCGGCCCGAGCCGAACGGTCTCGATGTCGGGCACCGGCTCGCAGACTTCCCGTACCAGCGCGGCGACCGGTGAGCGGGACCGGGTTCGTCCCCCCACCACCGGGGGTTGCACCTCCGGGTCGGAGAACCCTTCCTGTCCGATCAAGGGCACGAACCGCACCTCGCCCAGGCTCTCCTCCTCGAACCGGTTGTCGTCCACCCGGGTGACCCGGATCAGCTGCTGGATCCGGCTCTCGTCGCCGACCGGCATCACGAGACGGCCACCGATGGCGAGCTGCGCTCGGAGCGATTCCGGCACCCGCGGCCCGCCGGCGGTCACGATGATCGCATCGTAGGGCGCGTGAGCCGGCCAACCCAGGGTGCCGTCGCCATGGAGGACCCGCACGTTGGCCATGCCCAGGTCGGCGAGTCGCTCCCGGGCCAGCCGGGCGAGCGGTTCGTGTCGCTCGACCGTGTAGACCTCGCCCACCACCCGTGACAGCACGGCCGCCGCATAGCCCGACCCGGTGCCGATCTCGAGGACCCGGTCGCCCGGACTGGGTTCGATCGTGGCGATCATGTTCGCCACGATGAACGGCTGCGAGATCGTCTGTCCTTCCTCGATGGGCAGTGGGGAGTCGGCGTACGCGAACTCGACCAGGTCGGCGGGCAGAAATCGTTCGCGGGGTACCGACCGCATCGCCGCCAGCACCCGCTCATCCCGAACCCCGCGGGCCGCAATGTCGTGCCGGACCATCAGCTCCCGCTCGGTGGCGAAGTCGCGCATGCTGTCTCCCTCAGCCATGAGGGTGCGGGAAGGTCACCCCGGACCCCGGCCGGGTTACGCTCAGAGGATGATCCCGATCAGGTGAGGGGGACCTGAGGAGCGGGTGAAGCTTTGTTAATCACCCCGCGCCGAGGCGGCCCGGCTCAGGAGTAACTCAGCAAGCCGTGTGGGGTCGTACACCCACCACCTCAGGAAGGTCGCGCCACCCCGTCCAGCGCGCGTCGCACCGTGCCCGCAAGATCGGCTCCCGTGAACGGTTTGTGGACCAGGGCCACAATCCCGGCATCGCCCATCCGCCGGATCGCGGCCTCTTCAATCAGGCCGGTGACGAGCAGGATGGGAAGCTCCGGCCGGATCGCGTGGAGTCGTTCTGCCAGGTCCAGCCCGTCCATCAGCGGCATGTCGTAGTCGGTGATGACGAGGTCCACTGGCGCACCCCTCTCGACCAGCGCGACAGCCGCCGCCGGACTCTCGGCGAGCGTCACCCGGTACTGGTAGGGTTCCAGCAACCGCCGGACGACTTGGACCACAACGGCGTCGTCATCGACCACCAGGACGCGTTCGGTCCCGTTGAGGGGCGTATCCGGCTGAACCCCGCGGCGGACTGCGGGGAGAGCGACGGTGGGGAAGTAGACGTTGAACGTCGAGCCGGCGCCAAGGATGCTGGACACGGTTATGGAGCCTCCGTGACTCAGGACGATGCCGTGCACCACGGCCAGCCCGAGCCCGGTGCCTTGGCCGGTCCCCTTGGTGGTGAAGAAGGGCTCGAACAGCCGATCCCTTGTCGCGGGATCCATGCCGACGCCGGTATCGGTGACGGACAGCCGCACGAACGTTCCCGTGCGCGGGGGTGCCTGCCGTCCGGGATACGGCGGACATTCCGTCACCCGGGTGAGAGAAACCGTGAGTTCCCCGACCCGCCCGAGCATCGCATCGATCCCGTTGGTGCAGAGATTTCATCACGACCTGGTGCACCTGGATCGCGTCGGCCAGAACCGACACACCCCCGGCGTCCAGCTCCGATCGCAGAGTGATCGACGCCGGGGCCGCCAGGCGCACCAGCGACATGACTTCCTGGACGACGTCCTCGATGGCCACGAGGATGAGATGCGGCTGCTCACGCCGGCTGAAGACCAGCAACTGCTGGACCAGTTCCTGAGCCCTGGTCGACGCCCGGACGATTTCAAGGAGGTCGTGGCTCGCCTCCGGTTTGTCCTTCAGGGCGCCCGCCAGCAGGTCGGCGTATCCGATTATCGGGGTGAGCAGGTTGTTGAAGTCGTGCGCGATTCCGCCCGCCAGACTGCCGATCGTCTCCATCCGCTGTGCATGTCGCAGGAGAGTCTCGGCTTCCATTTTCTCGTGCAAGGCCTTCTCGCGGTCCGTGATATCCCGCAGGTTGAGGACGATCTGCCGCTCGCCTCCCGGCACCTCCCGGAGACTGCCCACCCCCTCCAGGCTGCGCCAGCCGCCGTCGGCATGCTGCAGCCGATGGACGATCGCGCGGCCCGACAGCGTCCCGGAGAGGGCGCCGGACAGGGCCTCCCGGACCGTGGCAAGGTCCTCGGGGTGGACCAGGGCCAGCACCATGGTCCCCACCAGGTCGGCCGGAGCGCGTCCGAGGATGCGGGTCACGGAGGGCGATTGATACACCACCCTTCCCTGCTGGTCCAGGACCGTGGTCAGATCCTGGGAGTGCTCGATCAGGGACCGGAAATGTTCTTCGCTCTCTCGCAACGCGCGCTCGGATTCGCTTCGGTGCGTTGTGTCCAGAATGGTGGCGACGTAGGCGGCCCGACCGTCGAACCGGGTCGGCTGGAGATCGACATCGACCGGATACCTGCTGCCGTCCTTGCGGCGGTGCCAAGTCTGAAAACGGACCCGTGACACCCGGCGGGTGTCGAGCGGGGCGAGGACCTCTCGGAACCGGGGCTCATCGAAATCAGGTTTGAGATCCAGGGAGGTGAGCGTCGACAGCTCCTGCTCCGAGTAGCCGAGGTTGGTCCGCGCGCCGTGATTGACCCGGAGAAACCGGAGGTCGTCGGCCGCAAAGATGTAGAGCTCATTCAGCGACGACTCGACCACCCGCCCCAGGCTTTCCTCGAGCTCCTGGCCCCGACCGATGAGGGCGAAGGTCGGGCCGATGGCGACTAGGCCGACGACGAGCAGGACCGAGATCAGCAACGCGATGAGTTCCGCAGAGAGCACCGGCGCGGATGCCAGGTCCGGGACGCGAAGCAGAGCCACCAGGGTGGACCCCCGTCGGACGGCCATCAGGGCCACGGCGGCCGCGATTGCGACCCACCCGAGGACCCGGCCGGTAAGCCGGACCAGTCGCAGCGCCAACACCGCAGCCACGAGCTGCAGCAGGACGGATGCCGCAAGGACGGCGACTACAACCACTGGCTGCCTCCGCTGAGCCTGACAGTTCAAAGGATAGGCCCGGCGGACCGGGACGGCCAGTATGACGCTGCCGAACCGGCGCCTCGAGAGCGGGACGTAGGGGAAAGAGAAACCGGGGTGGAGCCACCTGCTGTGGCCCCACCCCGGTGCGCACCGACTAGCCGGAGTCGCGGAATTGCTTCCTCGTTCTCCTCCCGTCGACGATGGACCGCTCACGTTTGTGTCTGCGGTTGGTCTTCGGGGCTCCGGCCTCCATCCAGACGGGATCTGCCGATCGCGTCGTTCATCGGTGCGGGCGCTGTCAGTCTCCCGTTCGCACCTGGCGTCTGACATGGCACACCAAAACGCCACCTTGGTGTGGGCGAAGTCGGTGCGTCCGGCTTCACCAATGCCGTCCCGAATGAGTGCACCATTCGGCAGCGGCACCCGACAATATAGCTCCCGCCCGTTGAAGCAGGAGTGAATCGGCCGTGAAGCGACCATGTGTGTATCAGATCCCTACAGGACCCCGGGCCCGTTGAAGCCACCTTGCTGTCCTCCGCTTCCGGTGGCACCTTTTGCTACACACCCCTGGACGACCAGCCTACTCTGCGGACGGAGCGCGTCGATGCCAGTCCTGTTCGCGGTTTGTCTCCTGCTCGCCTTCCCCCTGTCCGTGGCCGGTGGCCAGGCCGTTCCGCTCGGGCCCAAAGACCCGGCAAAACTCCCCCCGACCGATACCAGCCGAGTGGCCGTGGGAACCTCAGCGCCGGACTTCACCCTGGAAACGCTGGCCGGTCCCCCGGTCACCCTGTCCCGATTCCGCGGCACCCGGAATGTCGTGCTGGTGTTCTACCGAGGGCACTGGTGACCATGGTGCGCCAGCCAGCTCGGTGAGCTGAGGGATGTGCTGAGTCGGGAGCAGAAGAAGACCACCGCGATTCTCGCGGTCGCGATCGACAGCCGTGGAGAGCTGCAGAAGATGGTGGACCGGATCACCAAGACCGATGGCCGGCGACCGGACTACACCTTCCTGTCCGACCCCGGGCATCGGGTCATCGACCGCTACGGACTGTGGAACCCGGAGGGCCGGGGGTGGCCCCACCCCACGGTGTACGTGATCGATCGGAAGGGAATCGTGCAGTGGAAGTTCACCGAGGTGAACTACAAGATCCGGCCGACCAATGACATGATCCTCCGAGCACTGGCCAAGGTGCCCTGAGGCCTGCGGCGATGCTCGACCTGCTCCGCACGGCCCTGGCTGATCGGTACCAGGTGGATCGCGAGCTGGGCCAGGGCGGGATGTCCCTGGTCTACCTGGCCCGCGACCTCCGGCACGACCGCGCCGTCGCGCTCAAGGTGCTCCGGCCGGAACTGTCGGCCGTGATCGGGGCCGATCGCTTTCTCAACGAAATCCGGGTCACCGCCAACCTCCAGCACGCCCACATCCTCCCGCTGTTCGATTCGGGCGCGGTGGACGGCTTGCTCTACTACGTCATGCCCTATGTCGAGGGCGAGTCGCTGCGGGACCGACTGACCCGGGACCGGCAGCTCTCCATCGGGGAGGCGATCCGCCTTACCTCCCAGGTGGCGAGTGCGCTCGATTACGCCCACCGCCGGGGCGTGCTGCACCGTGACATCAAACCCGAGAACATCCTGATCCACGAGGGCCAGGCGCTGGTCGCCGATTTCGGAATCGCCCTGGCGGTCCGCGCGAGCGGGGGAGCCCGGCTGACGGAGACCGGGCTCACGGTGGGGACCCCGCAGTACATGAGTCCCGAACAGGCCGCCGGTGACCGGGAGCTCGATGCGCGCAGCGACCTGTACTCGCTGGCGGCGATGATGTACGAGATGCTGGCAGGCGAGCCACCATTCACCGGACCGACCTTTCAGGCGATCCTGACCAGGCTGGTCATCGAAACCCCGCGCCCGCTCCGGCAGATCCGGGACACGGTTCCCCCGGCCCTCGAGACAATCCTCCAGACGGCGCTCGCCAAGCTGCCGGCCGACCGCTTTGCCGGAGCCGCGCAATTCGCCGACGCACTGGCCCAGGTGCCACTGCATCCGACCCCGTCACAGTCGGTCATTCCGGTGGCCGGCCAGACCCGCTCTCTGCGCTCAGTGCTCGGCTGGTCGCTGCTGGTCGCGGGGGCGCTTGGGCTCGGTGCCTTCGGCGGCTGGCGCCTCGCCCAGTCGGCACCGGCCCGAAGCCCGACCCGCCTCCTGGTTCCCACCCTCAACCAGCAGGTCGATCCGGAGTACAACTGGGCCCCGACCCTCGCCATCGGACCCGCCGGCCGGGAGCTGGTCTTCCGACAGGGCGGGTTGCTGCAGTTGCGGGCCCTGAACGACTTCACGCCGCGGCCGTTGGCGGGCACCGAGGGTGCGTCGCTGCCCGCGTTTTCTCCCGACGGACAGTGGCTGGCGTTTCACCAGGAGGGCCACCTGCGGAAGCTGGCCCTGAGCGGCGGATCGGTCGTCGAAATCGCCTCCGCCGACATGGGCCCCGGGATGACCTGGGGCGAGGACGACTGGATCTACTTCTCCTCCTTGGGGGGCAACGGCGGGATCTGGCGCGTCCCGGCGGCGGGAGGAGTGCCCGAGCCGGTCACTGTGGTGGCCGACAGCGCGGCCGAGCATGCCCACGCCTGGCCCCAACTCCTGCCGGGCGGGAAGGAGCTGCTGTTCACCGTGTTGGGCCCGAGCGGCGGAGCGCTCGACTCCCGCATCGTGGTGGAGACGATCGGGTCTGGAGTGCGCCGAACCCTGGTGGAACAGGGAACCTTCGGGCGGTATCTGCCCTCAGGGCATCTGCTCTACTTCTCCAATGAGGGCAGCGTTTTTGCCGCGGCCTTCGACCTGGTCCGGGGAGCCCTGGTCAGCACCCCGCAGCAGGTGCTCGCCGACGTCTATGTCGCGAGCTGGGGCGGCGCGGCCCTTCTGGCGGTGGCCGAGAACGGCACCCTCGTCTTCGAACCCGGAAGCGCGGCGCCACCCCAGGTGGTACGGGCGGTGGACCGTTCGGGGCGCGACCTCGGGGCCATCGTCCCGGCCGGATATCTCGATGGCGTTCGACTGTCCCCCGATGGCCGGCAGATCGCCGCCAACGTCCGCGCCCCGAGCAAGAACGACATCTGGCTCTTTGGCCCTCAGGGGGAACCGGAACGCCTGACCTTCGATGAGGCCGAGGACGAATTCCCGGTCTGGTCTCCCGATGGCTCGGCCATCGCGTATACCTCGTCGCTGGCCAGTCAGGCGAGGCGGCTGCAGATCCGGGAGGTGGCGGCTGGCACCCGGCCTCGACGGGTGCTCACCTGGCCTCGGCACCTCCACCTCACCTCCTGGTCTCGGGACGGCCGGTGGCTGGCGGGTTACGATTTCAGCCCCGGCCAGGGCCGGGACGTCTGGGCCATTGCGGCGGACGGATCGGACTCCATCCCGGTGGCGGCAGGGCCCGCCTCCGAAACTGAACCCGACTTCTCACCGGATGGGCGGTGGGTAGCGTATCAGTCAGACGAATCGGGACGGATGGAGATCTTCGTCATCTCGTTTCCCGACCTCGCGGTGAAACGGCAGATTTCCACTAATGGCGGCCGGGCCCCGCGGTGGGATCCGCGAGGAGGTGGGCTCTACTACCTGGAGGGAGACCACCTGACGGCGATCTCGATCTCGGCGAGCAGCGGGCTCCGGACCGGCGCCGGCGAGGTTCTGTTCCAGACCGCAGCGAGGGTGTTCGATGTCGCCCCGGATGGTCGGCGGTTCGTCCTCGTGCTGCCCAATCCGGCGCTCGCCGCACCGGGCATCCATGTGGTGCTCGACTGGGTACCGGAGATGAAGGAGCAGCTCCGGCGGCCGAACTGATGCGTTTGGTTTCTTCCCACCGTTGAGACGCTGGGCGATCACGCTCACGGCGCCCTCCGACAGACCGGGGAACACCACGAGTATACTGCAGCCATGCCCCTGAACCTGCCCATGAGGCGGATTGCCCTGCTCCTGATCGGGATGACGGTCGCCTGCGGTGCTTCGGGACCGTCCGATCCCACGATCGGCCCCACCCGCAGCTACTGGATGGGGTTCTCCTCGTTTCCGCCGCGACCCGACCAGGCGCTGGCGGTGCAGTCGATCGAACTCTGGAGCACCCGGGCCGATGCTGCGATTCTCCACGAAGCGATGCCGTGGACCCGTCTTCTGGCCGGCGCCGACCCCGACGCCCTTGCCCAGGAGCTGCATGGATCGCCGGTGGCCTACTACCGCAGCAAGGGCCACCTCGTGGTGTTCACCCTCGACCCGACTGACGGGCTCTCCCGCGGGGAAGAGGCGCCGGAGCTCCGGGACGCCGGACGGAGCATCACCGAACCCGCCGTGCAGCAGCTCTACCGCCGATGGGGCCGCGCGGTGCTCTCGGTCCTCAAACCCGACTATCTGGGACTGGCGGCGGAAACCAACCTGATCCGGTTCATGACGCCGAGGCCGGTGTACGATGCCCTGGTCCGGATGACCAACGACCTCGCCGCCGAATTGGCGCCGGTCCGCGGCACCACCAGCCTGTTTGTGAGTGTCCAGGTGGAGACGGCCTGGGGAAGGCTCGCGACCAGCGGTGGCTACCAGGGCGTGACGGTGGATCTCGCCGACTTCCCGTTCATGAACTCGCTCGGGCTCTCCAGCTATCCCTACTTCGGGTGGCCCGACCCGAATGATGTCCCGCTCGACTACTTCAGTCGGCTGCCGGCGGGGCGGACCCTCCCGGTGCTGTTCGTGGAAGGCGGGTGGACCAGCGCGGGAGTCGGCACGGTCACTGCCACACCAGAGACCCAGGCCCGCTGGATCCGCCGGTTCGGGGCGATTCTCGATTCGGCCAAGGCGGTGGCGGCGGTCCAGCTTGCGTTCACCGACATCGACGTGGCCAGTTTCGGGTTGCCACCCGGGTCGATCGTCCCGCTCTTTGCCCACCTGGGGATGGTGGACATCGACCTCCGCCCGAAGCCGGCGCTCGCCGTCTGGGACAGTCTCTTCTCCCTGCCGCGACGATAGGGGTCCCCCTCGGTTCCTCCAGGACCCTAGTCACTAGCGCATCGTACCTCCACGTTGCTGCTATCCCCGTCATCCGAGGTGGCCTGGTCTTCGACCCGCGCAAAGACGTGCCACACCGACTCGAATTCATCCGACCCATCGGCACCCTGCAGGATCAGGGCGCCGTTCTCATCCACGCACTTCAGCGTGAAGGTGGCAGTGCCTGACGTGGCATTGGCGGGAAAAGACACTGGCACTCGGCGGATCAGCTCCCGGTTGCCATATGGCCAGGTGTCGTCCTCGTACACGGCAAAGAAGACGGACCACCCAGCGTCGGTCGCGATCGGTTGCGGATAGGTGATCGTCACCGTGAAGGTCGCTTCACTCCCGGGGCCCAGCAGCACGGGGCCGGGGACGAGAGCAACGGTAGGCGTCTGCACGTTCGGTGGCGCCGGGACGGTGTACCAGCTGGGGGGAGACATCCAGTTGTAGCAGCTGGTTCCAAGCAGGGCCAGGAGCAGAGCGATAATCACTCCGATCAGGAGAAGCTCAACCAGGGTAAAGCCAGCGCGGGCAAGGTTGCGAACCATGGGGACCTCCCGGGTTGGGGTCGCACCTTCGGTGATTGTACCCCGCGATGCCCGCGGCCGCAACCGCCTCAGCCCTCCGGTACCACTGGTGGCGGGAAATGCTCCAGCCGGGCCAGGGCGTTGGCGTTGTCCGCTGGACATTCTCGGCCATGCGTCCGTCGAGCGCGTCGAAATCCCGGGGTTTCATGGCCTCGATCATCTGACGCACGGTCGCCTTGTTTGCCGCCGAGGTATTCGGCGCACCCTGGCGGGGAGGGAGGGCCGTGCGGCGCCAGCGAGGCTACGGCTTGAGCAGCTTGGAGATCAGGCTCGCGGCACCCTCCGACAGACCGGCCACCCCCACCGCGTATTCCCGGACCTCGCGGATCTGCCGGCTCGGCAGGATCTCCAGCTCCATCAGCGCCACATCCCAGCTGAACTGGGTCCCGATCGGCCGGCGCGCCGCCTCATAGCGGATCAGGCTGACGTTCACATCTCGACTCTGCCCCGGGCGGAGCGCAAACTGCGGGTCCGCGCTGCGCCCAGTCACATGCCCGATCCCCTTCACGCTGCCATCCGCTGCGCTGGGCCGGCCGAGCAGACCCGGACCGGGCTGCGGCTCATGACCCCGGCCTACGCCGCGCCCGAGCAACTCCGCGGCGAGCAGGCCGGCACCTTCACTGACGTCTACGCCCTGGGCGTGGTGCTCTACGAGTTGTTGACCAACCAGTTGCCTTACTACCTGGCCGGTGCCTTGCCCGCTGCGGCCGAGCGGATCGTGACCGAGCGCGAGCCGGCCCGCCCGTCGGTGGTGGTCCGGAACGGGGCGGGCGACGGCACTCGGCTGGCACGGGAGGCGGGCCGGGCCAGCTGGGCCGACCTCGACGTCCTGGTCCTCACCGCGATGCATCGGGATCGGGAGCGCCGGTATCCGACCGTAGACGCCCTGATCCGCGACATCGATCACTTCCTCGACCAGCAGCCGCTCGACGCCCGCCCCGACACGATGGGCTATCGGCTCGGCAAGTTCGTCCGCCGCAACAGCCAGGTCGTGGCCGCCACTCTGGTGGCGGTGGCGGTGGTGGTGGTGGTGACGGTCGTCGGATTCTACACCCTGCGGCTGGCCGGCGCCCGGAACGAGGCTCAGGCCGAGACCGATCGGACCCAGCGGATTCAGGCCTTCATGCTCGATCTCTTCCGGGGTGGGGATGAGGAGGCCGGGCCGGCCGACAGTCTTCGGGTGTTGACGCTGATAGACCGAGGCTTGCAGGAGGCGCGGTCGCTCGAGACCGAGGCGCTGAGGATCCAGGAGCGGGTGTATGGGCAGATGCACCCCCGAGTGGCGTCGGCGTTGAACGAGCTGGGGAGCCTGGCCACCGTGACGGGCAAGCTGGACGAGGCGGAGCGCTACCACCGGCGGGTGGTGGAGATCTATCGGACCGTCTATCCGGGGGGCCACTACCTGGTCGGGGTGGCGCAGGCCAACCTGGCCAGCGTCTGGATGTCGCGCCAGGACTGGCCCCGGGCCGCGCAGGGGTTCCGGGAGGCGCTGGCCGGGTATCAGGGACAGTTGCCGGATGATCATCTGAACGTGGCCATCACCCGGATCAAACTGGGCCGGACGCTGATCCGTCAGCTTCGCTACGCCGAGGCCGAGCAGGCGATCCGAGGCGGATATGAGGTGCTGGTCAAGCAGGCCGACCAAGGGAGCAGCTTTCTGCGTGCGGCCCGCACCGACCTGGCCGAGGGGTATGAAGCGTTGGGCAAACCCGAGCTGGCGGCGCGGTTCCGGGCCGAGCTGGCCGAGACCGGGACCAGGTCACCCGGAAACTGATCGCTGCTACCGCCCGGCCCCGCGCTGGAGCCGAGCCAAGGAGCGCTGCGCCGCGAGCAGTACCGGCAGGTCGGGGTCGCCCTCACGCCAGCGGGCCAGCAGTGATTGCAGCGCCGCGCGAGCCGTGGCTGAATCGCCGAGCGATTCC
>CAYINH010000024.1:0-15988 GCA_964364615.1 uncultured Gemmatimonadaceae bacterium | reverse complement strand
GCACCCCACCCTGACGCGCCGGTACCGTCCGACCCCGACGCGCCCATACCGTCCGACCCCGAGGCCCCACCGCCGTCGGCGGAGGAGCTCCTGGACGAGCCGTTCGAGCCCTTCGTCGGCGACTGCTGCGCCCAACGGGTCAACCGCCTGGGGCTGATTGTATCCGCCATTGCGAAGAGTCTCCCCTCGTTCCTCGAGCGCTACCGGAACACCAACCTGCTGGTCGCCGGGCTGCGGATGGCGACCGACCTGCCCGGCAAGTTCGGCGGCCTTCGCACCGCGATCCGGGCCTTCAAGCAGGCGTCCGACAAGGGCTCAGCCGAGATGGCCCTCAGCCAGCTCGGGGAGGCCGCGCGGGCGCTCCACCAGAGCACCAAGGTCGCCTTCCAGCAGGAGCTGCCGCCGTTCGAGCCGACCGAGCAGTTGGACGCCAGCGTGGATCCGCTGGTGAGCCAGGGGGCGGCCGTAGCCGACTCCGCTGCGGCCGGCCTCAAGGGCGGGGCGGTGGAGAAGGCCAAGAAGGGGCTCGGCGGGCTCCTCAAGAAGAAGATCAGGATCCCGTGACCCTAATGCCCTGCCCATCATGCAACCGAAAGGACGGTCCCCCATGCGTCGTGCGCTGATCGCTCTCGCGCTGCTTTCCCTGCTGGGCCCCGGCGTGGCCTCCGCCCAGAAGTTCGCTACTCCCTGTTGCGGCATCATCGCGATTGACGCCGCAACCGGGGTTGTCAGCGCCAAGGTGACAGCCGATGGCAAGGTCTTCCAGTTCAAGGTCACCAACCGGCGGATCCTGACCAGTCTCCGGGTCGGCCAGCGGGTCTTTGCCAACTTCTCGGCCCGCCAGGTTTCTCTGGACGGGCGGGCGGTGTGCTGTACCATCACCAGCGGGCCGACTGCCGCGGCCCCCGCGGCTCCGGTGCCGGCGCCCGTTCTTGCGGCGCCGCCACCCCCGCCGCCGCCTGCGCCAGCCCGGGCAGCAGTGCCCGCGGTAGCGGCGGTCGCCCTGGCCTCGGTCCAGGCGCCCATCCTCAGCTTCGGCACGCCCGAGCCGGTGACGGCGGCGAACCGCCTCACCCGGCTCAACGCGAGCCTTGTTTCGCGAGGCACTCGCTATGAGCTCCGCGAATTGCGGACGACCGTCGGCAATCGGATGGTGACCAAGCGAGTCCTCCATCTAGCCGGCCTCGAGGGCATCGAGAACGCGCCCGAGATCCTGCCCGACGGCGTCCGCCGCCTCCTCGAAATCCACGCTCGGAAGACCCCGAAGGGGCAGCAGACGCATTACATCGTGGACCCCGATGTGACCCGGGAGTGGATCGAGGGCCATGCCGTTGACCCGGACATCAAGGTCAAGAGCGGCAAGAAGTGCAAGGGAAGTGAGTGGGAACGCCTGCGCTGCCGGACCCAGAAGTCCTGGGACAACCTGGAAGACATGACCGACGCGGAATGGGACCGGCTCCGCGAGAGAGCCCAGGGATGGTGGGACGAAGCTGCCGAGAAGCTGAAGCAGTGCACCACCGGCACCGACGGCTGGACTGACCACACGATGACCGGTCCCACCTTCCCGGTGCAGTTCTCGAAGACCCCGAATCTCCCCCTGAGCTGGACCGGCAGCTCGGATAAAGGGGGCAGCGTGACGGTGCGTGTCGATCTCGGCCTTCCGCTCCAGGGCGACTTTCGGGTCGGTACGCAGCTCTTCTACATACCTTGCCTGCCCGGAGTCTATCGCTTCAGGAGCATCGCCACAGAAGGAAGTATGACGGTGGGCCAGCGACTGGGCGTCAACGTGCAGGCCGCCGACGAATTCCAGAAAAACCTTCCGGTCGGGCCCGCGAACGGGATCCAGTACCCTCTCTATGTGATCCCGGTGATCATCAACGGGTTCCCGGTCGCCGAGTTCGATGTGAGCGCCCACCTCGAGGGGGACGTCCTCGTCAACGCCAGAGCGGAGGTGGACGCCAGCATGGTGCTGACGAATTCGAACCAGGTGGATTTCGACATCAATTGCGACGGGAGAGGCTGCCGGCCCGGAGGTGGCAAGAACAAGGTCCCCCGCACCTCGGGTAGCACGTCAGCCACCGAAAGCGCTGAGATCCGCGGTCAGGTAACCGTCACGCCGAAACTGTACACCGCGCTGGAGGTGAACTTCAACATCAATGTGCTCACCGCCCGTGCCGGCCCGGAGACCCGCCTGATCGGCCAGGGGGCCGGTTGTATCGGGGCGACGGCCACGCAGACCAGCGGAGGCGGCTCCACCAGCGCCCAGGGCACCGCGCTGGTGGCGGACCTCGACTGGGGCATCAAGCTCATCGCGGAAGCGCTGGCGCTCGATGAGCGGATCGGGGAACCCTACACCACCGATATCAAGCCGCGGGAGCACCTCTGGTGGAAGGACCTGGCTCCGGGCGGCTCGACCGCTCTGGTCGCGACACTTTCCGGTCCGACCCAGGCCACCGCCGGCCAGCCGGCCGAGTATTCGGTGCGGCTTCCCTGCTACCACTCGGACGGCCCGGTACGCTACCGGGTGACCTGGACCGGTGGGGCGACCCCGGCCACGGTATCCGCCGCTGCACCGACCGGCCGGCGGGGCTCGGGGTCGTCACCGCCCTGTACCTGGCTTCAGGGAAGCGGGACCTGTACATTCGATCCGACCATCGAGCTGAAGTTCTCGCTGAGGTGGGCGAGCACCGGCCCGCAGTCCGTCTCGGTGGTGCTTGCCGGGGACAACCACGTGCAGAGCTTCAATCCTGCGCCGCCGGTCCGGAAGCTCGACGTCACGGTCGCCGGAGGCGGAGGAGGTACCCCATGAGGCGCGGCACGATGCGCGTACTGGGAATCTCCCACTGCCGCTCATGGCCGATGACCGCCAATGCCTACCGATGCCTAACGTTGATCGGCCTTGCAGCCCTATGGGGCCCGGATTGCCTAGCGGCCCAGCGCCGGCCGGCGGCTGAGACCTCCCAGAGCGCCTGCTCGGGCGCGGTGCGTCGTTGGTGGGGGCAGCATGGCGGCGGGGGGCGGATCGTCTGTGCCTCCGACCCGACCCGCCCCGCGATCCTTCTGTTCCATGGGCTGCACCAGGACGCCCGCACCTGGACCGCCCCGTCGTACGTCGAGTACGCCTATGACTACCGGGACAACCCAGGCGAAAAGCGGGTCGGTGACACCCATAGCAGCGCGAATGCTGGCGTCTACAAGGTCGCGCCATCGAAGTGGCTCTACGGCGACGACCGCGCCGCCTGGGACAAGTCGGTCAACTGGTTCGACTACCTTGTCAGCCGCGGCTTCACGGTCGCGACTTGGGGCCAACCGGGCCTCACGTTCTCCGCCGCCTATCCGTCCGCCCTCGAGGCCTTCGATTCCCTTCTGTCGCATTCGAGGCAGCGGAGCCCAGCCGCCCCACCGGCCGTGGCGCTCATCGGGCACAGCCGCGGTGGGCTCGTGCTCCGGAAGGTGCTGAAGAACCGCGCGTCCACGGGCCGGGTCCAGTGGGTGGTCACACTGCACTCGCCTCATCAGGGCAGTGCGTTGGGCCAGACGCCCGGCCGGCTCGTGGCCGAGACGGTGGATCTCCTCGACTGCTGCATTCCGGGCGACCTCACGGCCGGCCTCAAGAAAGAGGTCAAGGATCTGGTCACCGAGGCCATGCGCCCCATGACGAGACTCGTATGGCCGGATGAGAATCGTGAGCTGACGCCGGATGGTCCGCTGATTCGGGATCTCCGGAGTGGAGAGCAGGCGATTCCCGGCGTCCAGTACTACACGTTCGGGGGGACCGATCCGACGTACTACAAGCTGTATCTCTGGCACTTCGACGCGATGAGCTCGGTGCCGCAGGTGAAGGATCTCACCACCTACTACGTATGGCGGGTCAGACCGGTAGAGATCGGTCCCTTGTCGCCGATCATGGACAAGCTGCGCGACTTCATTGATGAGGTGAAGCCCGGCAAGGGTGACGGGCTCGTCACCGACGTAAGCGCTCGGCTGCCCTGGTCCACCCACACGACCAACAGCCTCAACCACGCCGAGGTGCTCTGGAACCGCCCGCTGCAGCAGCGGGTGGCCGGGTTGCTGAGTGGTCCGACCCGCAAGGTGCGAATACGGTAGAGGGAGGCGGATATGCAGACGCTGTCTTGGGAGGCCGCCACCTGTCGAGCTGCCCGATGTACGGGCGGGTATTCCTGGACCGCCTCGGCGAAGTCGCGGAGCACAACGAGAGCAACAACTTCAAGGAGAAGACGCTGCCCGACTAGGAGAAGTCCCGGGCACAGCCCAACTTCGGTCAACCTTGCGACCCGCACGTGCTGGGTGCTCCAGGCCACGGCGTTTGCGAAAGAAGGTCATACCATGAACTCCCTCGGCTCACTGGCAGTCCTGCTTGCCTTCGGCGCGACCACGGCACCGGGGCAGACGCCTTCCGCCTGCTGCTCCATCACGGCCATCGACAGGGCCACCGGCCTCGTGTCAGCCAAGGTCGCGGCGGGCAGCCAGGTTTTTCAGTTCAGGGTAACCAACACCAGGACGCTCCCGACGCTCCGAGTCGGGCAGGGCGTGTACGCCAACTTCACGACCCGCCAGGTGTCGCTGGATGGGCGGAGCGCGTGCTGCGCGATTACCAGTGGTCCTACCGCCCCGGCCGTGGCATCCGTGCCGAGACCTCCCGCTGCCGCACCGGCGCCGGCGCCGGTTACCCGAGCACCCGCCGGCGCCCCGCCCCCTCCGCCTAACCGGCCGGTCCCGGCGGCCGCACCCGGCGGCCTGGACGCGGGCTTCGGGAAGGGCGGCAAGGTCATCAGCCCGATCGGTGCATCCGGCGACCTCGGCCGGGCAATGGCGGTGCAGGCGGACGGCAAGATCGTCGTCGCTGGCTATTGCCACCCCGGCAACGGCGCCGCGGACTTCTGTCTCGCCCGCTACAGCTCGGCGGGCGTCCTGGACGCGGGCTTCGGGAAGGGCGGCAAGGCCATCACCCCGGTCAGCGCTTACGGCGACTACGGCTTGGCGATGGCGGTGCAGGCGGACGGCAAGATCGTCGTCGCCGGCTATTGCTCCGACGGCGCCAGCACCAACCCTCACTTTGACTTCTGTCTCGCCCGCTACCACTCGGTGGGACCCTTGCCGGGCGCCCTGGACGGGAGCTTCGGAGGGGGCAACGGCAAGGTCATCAGTCCGATCGGCCCTTCCGACGACAACGGCACTGCGGTGGCGGTACAGGCGGACGGCAAGATCGTCGTCGCCGGCTATTGCGTCGGCGCCAGCAACATTGACTTCTGTCTCGCCCGCTACAGCTCGGCGGGCGTCCTGGACACGGGCTTCGGTGGCGGTGACGGCAAGGTCATCAGCCCGATCAGCGCTTACGAAGACTACGCCTATGCGGTGGCGGTGCAGGCCGACGGCAAGATCGTCGTCGCCGGCTCTTGCCGTGTTGGCACCACCTACGCCGACTTCTGTCTCGCCCGCTACAGCCCGGCGGGTGTCCTGGACGCGGGCTTCGGCTCGCGCATCGGCAACAGGGGCGGCAAGGTCATCAGCCCGATCGGTGCATACGGCGACTTCGGCTATGCGGTGGTGGTGCAGGCCGACGGGAAGATCGTCGTCGCCGGCAATTGCAACGACGGCACGGACAACTATGTCTTCTGTCTCGCCCGCTACGGCTCGGCGGGCGTCCTGGACGCTGGCTTCGGGACGGGCGGCAAGGTCCTCAGCGTCATTGGGGCGTCGGACCGAGACTACGGTTACGCGGTGGCGGTGCAGGCGGACGGCAAGATCGTTGTCGCCGGCCAATGCTACAACGACAGCGGCGGCATCGACTTCTGTGTCGCGCGCTACAGCTCGGCGGGCGTCCTGGACGCTGGCTTCGGGGCCGGCGGCAAGGTCATCACCCCGATCGGCGCTTTGGTAGGCTACGCCTATGCGGTGGCGGTGCAGGCGGACGGCAAGATCGTCGTCGCCGGCCATTGCTCCCGCAACGACTATGACTTCTGTTTCGCCCGTTACGAACCCTGACGGTTCCAGTCCTGACGCCGCCGCTGGTGGCGCGCGGGGTCAGGGATAGTCACGACCGGGTATTCACCCCGGCGCCCCCGGCAACCCGACTGGAGGTGACCGTGGTGCCATAGCCGGTCGAGCCGCCCCGAGGTACCCCCCGGGGGCCAGCCGTCTCCCCACGGCTGGCCTCCGCCTTGGTGGCAGGCTAGATACAAGGCATGAGGTGGTGCCTGAGCGTCCTCGTCTCCGGGGCTTTTCTCGGGAGCTGCGCACCGGGTCGGACCAGCTACCGGGTGGTGATCCCCCCCAGCGCCGAGGCGCTGTCGTTCCTGGGGACACCCTCTGGACGCTACCGATCGACCCGCGAGAGGGACCAGGCCGGGTGGCCCGGCTTCAGCAGGCCAGGCAGCGGGCGGCCGATCGTCCGAATCATGTTGAAAGCCAGATCCTGCTGGCCCGGCGGACCGCCGAGATCGGCCGGTTTCGCGACGCGATCGCACTTTATTCCCAGACCATCGCCGCCAGTCCGACCGACGGGCGACTGTATCGCCGCCGCGGTGAACTCCTGCTGCGAATCCGGGAACTCCGATTGGCGATTCAGGATCTCCAGTACGCTTCCCGGGCGAGCCTCGCGGCCACCGGGGTTGCGTCAGAATTCAATGAATTCGAGGGTCCGGGTGGACTCGTCGAGACCACCCTGCTCCATTCGTCCCTTCATCTTCTCGGAATGGCCTTCTACCTCGATGGCCGGTTCCTGGAGGCCAGGAATGTCTGGCTTGAGTCCCTGAAACGAGCGGGGACTTCCGACGACATGGTGCAGTCGGCCCTCTGGCTCTTCTATGCTACCCACCAGGCGGGAATGACGGCCGCGGCCAACGCCCTCCTGGCGGCCCTTCCCGACACCATGGACATCAACCGGTCGTTCGCGGAGTGGGATCTGCTGCGGGCCCATCGCGGCGTCCTGGCCATGGAGCAGCTGCCGGTCAATCTGCACGGCCCGCTGGGCAACGGGGACGACGCGCTCTACGGCTATGGGGTCGGATTGACCCTGCTGATCCTGGACCGCTGGGAGGAGGCGGCCCTCGTGTTCCGGAAGGTCCTGGCCACCCGGGACTGGAGTGCCCTGGCCTACTTGGCAGCCGAGGCCGATCTGGCGAGAATCCAGCGGAGACATCCCCGAACCCCATGAGGAGGAACCTGTCGATGCGAGTTGCTGGACTGAGGGTCCTGACCCTGACCCTGCTGGCAGGCTGTTCGAATCCGCCACTCAAAGCCAACCTCGGCCCGGCAGACGGCCTGGTCGAAGCGATCTCCCTGCTGGGCGACTCGCTCCGGCGTCCCAGTCTTCCCCCGGAGACCATGGCCCGAATGCTCGCCCAGCTCGATACCGCCCGAAGGGCCTTCGACGCGGACACTGGGTCGGCGGACTCCTTCATCTGGTATGGCCGCCGGACGGCCTACCTCGGCCGCTACCAGGAAACCATTACCATCTTCAATTTCGCGATCGACAAGTACCCCGATGATCCGCGGATGTATCGTCACCGGGGCCACCGGTACCTGACCACCCGACAGCTCGACGGCGCGGTGGCCGACTTCAAGCGGGCTGCGGAGTTGATCGCCGGCACCCCGGACGAAGTCGAGCCCGATGGTCAGCCGAACGCTCTCGGCATCCCGACCAGTACCCTCCATTCGAACATCTGGTATCACCAGGGACTGGCTCTCTACCTCAAGGGAGACTTCGCGGGGGCCCTGGAGGCCTACCGGAAGGACCTTGAGGTAGCCACCAACCCTGACATGCAGGTGGCGGTGCGCCACTGGCTGTACATGACGCTCCGCCGGCTGGGCCGGGCGGAGGAAGCGGCCGAGGTCCTCGAGCCGGTTACCCGTGAGATGAAGGTGATCGAGAACACCGCCTACCACCGGCTGCTGCTGCTCTACAAGGGCGAGTTGCCCCCCGATTCGCTCGTCGTCGCCGGACCGGGAGAGGGCGACCCCGCGCTGCAGGACGCCAGCGTGGGGTATGGATTGGGGAACTGGCACTTCTACAACGGGCGGGAAAAGGAGGCCCGAGCGGTCTGGCGGCGGGTGCTTGAAACCGGGCCCTGGGCCTCCTTCGGCTACCTGGCGGCAGAGGCCGAACTGGCCCGGGAAGCCGCGGCGAACGCCAAGTAGCGTCCGCCCAGGATTCCAGAGGCTAGCGGGTGCGTCGGGGGTTCCTGATCTTGAGCCCCGGATCACCTTCCGCCTCGGTCAGACGAATGGCTGAGGCGATCTCATAGAGCGGGGAACTGGGTTGCGGCGCGATCGACTCGCCGCGGATCTCACCGGTGTAGAGCCGGCGAAGATAATCCCACTCTTCCCGAGGGAAGTGTGCGGCAAACCGGGCCAGCCGTTCCGGATTGTAGCCCTCCTTGCGGAGTTTGGCTGCATACGGTGACAGGTAGCGTTGCATCGCCTGGAACTGGTCCTGACCGCGGGCCAGGACCAACGCAGGGGTTTCAGTCTTGTCGGAGAGTGGCATGTCGGTGGCGCAGCCGGCCAGGCCGGCGAAGGTCACCAGGATCAGAAAGCGTCGCACGGGGCAGCCTCGCATCAGTAGGAGGGGTAGCACTGGAGTATCCGCCAGTAGCGAATGACAAGTTCACCGCTCGGCAGGATCTCGTATTCGTAGTAGACATCGCACTTCCAATCGGCCGGATCCTCACCACTCATTCCCCCCCGACTATCTCCATACTCACCCAGTGTCGCGCCGCCGCCGTCTCCCGAACCACAGCCACCCATTTCGGGGTCGTCGCAGCCGTTCTCGTAAACCTTCTCCACCGCCCCGTCGGTGCTGAGCACCCGGTACTTGAAGCCGAAGAGGGCCCCCCCATCGCGGCAGGCTACCTCCATCCGGGGACTGTGCCAGGCGAAGTAGTAGGGCGGCGCAGGAGAGTCGAAGGTGCCCGACTGGAGTTGCTCAGTGTTGGGGACGTAGTAGGCCTTCCGGACCATCTCCCCGTTTCCCCAGTCGTACAGCGCGGGCAGCTCCTGGGTCTTCTGCCAGATCATCGGCCCCGAGTGACTCTGCGGGAACATGAAGCGGATGTTGCTGTGGATGGCATCGGGGAACCAGGTGACCCCGACCCAGTCGGGGCAGCTGGGTGGACTCCCCCCCTGCGCCTGCAGGGGCTGGTAGTCGAGCCCGGCCACCCCCAGGTAGCCGGCACCCAGCAGGGCGGCCACCGTGGCGAGGCGGGAAGCGAAGAGTCGCATCGGGTCTCCTCTCTGTCCGGCGGTGAGCCGGTTGGTTGAGACCTCAACACTCACCCAGGTGAGGGGACCAGAAACCCCCAACAAGTTGGGGGTTGCGCCGGGATGTCTTCGTCGAACCGGTGGTATTCTTTGAGACCTGTTTGAGACCTCCACGCCATTCTGGAGAACCCCGTCCGTGAGGAGCCAATGCCCCCTTCCCTGCTGATCGTGGCCCCCCGCACCTCGGCTGAGGCCATGGCAACCGCCCTCCGCCCGACGATGCCCGACATCCTGGTCGCTTCCGCCTGCCCCGAGGCATTGGCTCTCCTCCGGCAACATCGGGTCTCAGTCACCCTGGTGGCCGCCACGCTCCCCGACTCCGGTGGACTGCCGGTCATCCTGCAGGTCTCCAAGGAGGCCCCCTGTCTCCTGTTGAGTCATGTCCGGTCACCGCTCCAGGCGGCCCTGGCCATGTCGTACGGAGCGAGCGGAGTCGTGTCGGAGAGTTGCGGGCTCCCCCTCGTGGCGGAGGCGGTCCACTGTGTTGCGGCCGGATGGCCGTGGTTCTTCGGGGTACTCGGTGAGTCCGCGTTACCCAGGACGAAGGCAGGGCCCCTCGGACCGCTGACCCATCGACAGCTCCAGATTCTCGACCGGGTGAGCCGGGCCACCGGCCGGAAGGTGGTGGCGCACGCCCTCGGGATGGCGGTCTATACCCTCGACGATCACCTCGCGGTGCTCCGCCGCAGGCTCGGGGCGGATTCCCTGGCCGACCTGGCCCGGCGGGCCGCGGGCCTGGGGCTGGTGGGCAGCAACTGAACGCAAGACTGCCCGCGGGATCGAATCCCGCGGGCAGCGTGCTGCATGGAGGGGTCCGGGCCTACAGCCTGTAGCGCTCCAGGATCTGGAGATCTTCCTCGGTCACGTGGCGAAGATAGACCACTCCGCCCTTGCCGAGTCCGGCCAACCGGCGACCGACCGGAAGCACGACCTGCCGCTTGGCCTTCCCGTCCGCCCCGAACACATCGAACCTCCGTCCGACTCCTGCGGCCACCGACCGCTCGACCCAGGCATCCCCCTCAGGCGAGGTCCACACCCCGCCGGTCACGAAGGCCGGCTTCGAGGCGGGCCACTGGTAACTGTCCATCTCGTCCTGCTGGCCTCCCATCCGCATCCCGCCGCGACGGAAGGTCACGCTCATCCGGCCGTTTTCGTTGGAGACGGCAATCCCCAGGCCATTGGCGCGCTCCGCCATCCACTCCTTCTTGTCCGGATCCTTGACCGGCACCGGCCGGGCGGGGTTGGCAGGTCCGCTGACGGTGCGCCCACCGGGCACCACCCACTCGAGCCGGTAGTTGACCGCCCGCGCCACCGCGACCCGTCCGTCCGGGGCCACGTTCCATGCGTCTGCCGCTGCCAGCGGAAGCGCCCGCATCTGGACGTTCCGGTTGTTGGCGGTGCCGCTGGTGCTGACCTTGACCGCGGGCAGCCCGACCTTGGTCAGGGTATCGAAGGTGGAGCGCTTGGGATCGAACCGAACCACAAACGCCGAATCGGGAGGCCCGGATTCCATCCCCATCGGCCGGGCTTCGAAGTAGATCCTGCCCTGCGCGTCGGTGGCCCGGGGGAGCACCATGGTCATCCCCGCGCCAGGGGCGCCCCGGGCAATCGGCATGCTTTCGAGATACTTGCCGGAGCCATCAAAGATGGAAAGCCGGCCGTTGCCAAGATCTGTGAGCAGGACCCGGCCTCCGGCCAGCGAGAAGACGGCATCAGGAAGCTTGTATTCCCCGGGGCCCTGCCCGACCCGACCGAGGGTGTCGGCCTTCCGGGTGGTCAGGTTGATTCGCAGCAGGGTCTGATCGATCCCGTCGGTCATCAGGACCCGACCATCGGGGAGTTCGAGCAGACCGGTGATCGAGCTGAATTCAACCGGGAAGGTGGCGTCGGCCTTGGCCAGCCGCGTTTCGGGCACCTGCTGAGCGGCTGCGGTCGTCACCAGCGAGAAGCTGACGACCAGACCGGCCGCAAGCCGACGGGTACGAACAATGGACATTGGCATCCTCTGAAGGGGTATCCCCCTTCAGGATGCCTTACCCAGCCCCAGCGTCGCAAGGGCGCCTGTGGTCTCAAGAACCTCCTGGTAGGCGTCGATTTCACCCCGAAGGCCGGCGGTGAGCATGTTGAGTCGTTCACCGGCGGATGACAGGGTGTCTGCCGAGTGGCCATGGAGCCGGCCCACCACAGCCACCACCTCCATCAGATACTGGGCAAGCCGGTGGCGCGCCGCCTCCATTTCCTCCACGGTGCGGATGACCGGGGCCGCCAAATCCTCCACCGATGCCCGCTCGTTGATGTCGGCCAGCGCCTGATCCAGGGCTGCCAGATCGGCCGCTGCCTCGGCGACCTCCGGCAGTATGTCTCGCAGCTCCTGGCGCAGACCGTCAGAGACCGCCTCGGATTCGAGGACCCGGGCCGAGGACCGGGCCAGCTGAACCACGATGTCCCGAGCTTCCCCCTGGGCCAACTCCGAAAGTGCCCTGACCAGAACCGCCGGAACCGGAGGACGATCCTGCCCTCTGGCGGTATACAGCGGACGTCGGATCCCGCGCCAGGCCGAGACGGCCAGCACCGCGGCAAAGAGGGGGGTGAGCACCAGGAGTGGAGGCGCGACCGACCAGCCGGCCTTGAGCCCCGTCACCACGACCAGGGTGAGCAGCACCGCAAATGAGACCGGCATCGAAGCCCACGACCGGTTCACCGGAACCTCGTGCGCGACGATTCCCTGCCCCGCCAGGGTTTCCAGCGCCGTGGGCGCAATGGCGGCAGGGACCCGGGCCATCGCCCGGTAGCCGCGGCTCACCGCGTCGACCGCATCGGCCTCCGGGGACCCGCCAACCGCCCTGGCGATCCGATCCCGCAGGGTCACCTGGTCCTGACGCGTACTGGCGGGAACCACATAGAGGAGCCGATCCGCCGCTTCCCCATCGCTGCCCCCACAGCCCGGGCAGACGGCCAGACCAAGCCGATCGGGTTCACCGCAGACCGCGCACCGACGACCGGGGGTCACTGGCCACCCCCCTGCGCCAGCCGGCCCAGCACGGTGACCGCGTTGGCGTGCCAGCCGTCGAGCTGCTGGTAGTTCTCGAGAAAAGCGGTGAGGTGGCTCCGGGCCAGATCCATCCGCCCGGTCGCGTAGTCCGCCATGCCGGCGTGGTAGAGCGCCATGTAGTGGTTGGGCCAGAACTCGACCACCAGCCCCATGATCGGGCCGGCAGAGCGGTCGTCACCTGCGTCCGCCACCGGGTGGCCGACCTCGAAGACGATGCCGGCGGCCTGGTACCGGTCGGCCTCGGGAAGTTCCAGAATGGCAGCCCGGGCATCTTCGATCCTGCCAGCCAGGGCCAGGCAGGCCGAGGCGAATCCGGCACCTTCCATGCCGCCTGGCGGGGGGCTGGCCTGGAAGGCCATGTCCACTTCCAGGGCGTTGCAGTACGGTTTGACGGCCTGAAACCATCCACCGGCGCCGGTGCTGGGCCCGAAGGCCGGGCTGGGACCGTGGACCAGGTCGGCCGGCCGGCCAGAGCCCAGCAGGGCCAGGCATACCGCCACCCAGATCAGTCCGGAGAGATAGTGAAGCCGCGACATGCTGCCTCCAGGGGCAAGACTCGTTCCGAAGTGATTACGGCCGGGAGAGGCTTGGCCTGACTGGACTTGCACACCACTCGAGACCGGCTGGACCCCTGCGAAGACCGGAAACCCCTCGTAGATTGGGAGACCATGCCGATCCGGTTGGTGGCCCTCGATGAGGAGCGCCGGCGCCGGGAGATCTCCCGGGCTGCGGAGGTCGATCAGGCCGAGACCATCTGGCGACGCCGGGTAGTCCGGGCCTGGCTGATCTGGGGGGCGTGGTACGGGGTCGGGACGGCAATCGCCGGGTCGAGCTTCGCTGTGCAAACCCAGGAGCTCGGTGCGATCCTCCTGCATGGCGGTCTGGCGGTCGGGAACATCGGCGCCTGGTTCTCGATCTATCTCTTTTACGACGCGGCCGAACGCCGCGGGGATGTATGATGACTCCGATCCGTGTGGCTTCCCGAACAGTCCCGTTCCTCCTCCTCTTTGCCCTTGCCTCCCCCACTCCCGGCTCGGCTCAGCTCGGCCTCAAAGGCGGGCTCAGTTTTGCGACCCTCTCCAACGCGGCGCCCGACCTGAAGACCCGGACCGGGTTCGCGGGGGGGGTGGCCCTCAATCTGGGCCGAGGTCTCGTCGTGCTCCAACCCGAAGCGCTGTTTGTCCGGAAGAGTGCCAGCCGGGAGCCCATCTCCGGTGAGGCGCCGGCGACTGTTCGGGTGGACAATCTCGAACTCCCCCTGCTGGTTCGGCTCAACATCCCGCTGGGTGGAGTGACCGCCTACGGCCTGGCCGGCGGGCTCTACGACATCGTGCTGAATTGCGACCTGGTCGGAGGGGTCTGCCCGAGCTACATCTCCAAGCACGACTTCGGGGTCGCGCTCGGGGGCGGGATCAGGTTCAGCGGCCGGCGGGGGCTGTCGATCGAGGGCCGCTATACCTGGGGCCTCAAGCAGATCAGCGAGATCTCGACCGGGCTCGATCAGAAGACCCGGACATTCATGATTCTGGCGGGGATCGGCATGTGAACGTGGAGCGGATCCCGACCAGGGTTTTTCCCAGTCACGATGCCCTGGCCCAGGCGGTGGCGCACCGGATCGCCGCCGTCATTCGCGAACGAACCGGTAGCGGGAACCGGGCGGTGCTGGGTCTGGCCACCGGTTCCACCCCGATCGGAGTCTACCGGGAGTTGATCCGGCTCCATCGTGAGGAGGGGCTCTCCTTCCGGAACGTGGTCACCTTCAACCTCGACGAGTACTACCCGATGGACCCGGGGAGCCTCCACTCCTATCACCGGTTCATGCGGGAGAACCTGTTCGATCAGGTGGACATCCCCCCGGACCAGACCCACCTCCCCGACGGCGCGATCCCGGGTGACCGGGTGGCGGCCCACTGCGCCGAGTACGAAGCGGCGATCGCCGCGCACGGCGGGATCGACTTCCAGCTGCTCGGCATCGGCAAGACCGGCCACATCGGGTTCAACGAGCCGGGCTCCGGGCTTCGCAGCGCCACCCGCACGGTCACCCTCGACACCATCACCCGTCGGGACGCGGCGGCCGATTTCTTCGGTGAGGAGAACGTGCCGCGCGAGGCGCTCACGATGGGGGTGGCCACCATTCTGGCCGCCCGGGAGATCGCGATCCTGGCCACCGGTGAACACAAGGCCGAGATCGTCCGTCGCGCGGTGGAGGGCGAGGTGGACACCTCGGCCGCCGCCACCTTCCTGCAGCATCATCCGAACACCACCTTCTATCTGGATGACGCGGCCGCCGCCGGGCTGACCCGGGTCGCCACCCCATGGCTGGTGGATGAGGTCGAGTGGACCGAAGCGCTGGCGGTCCGGGCGGTGGTCCGGCTGTCGCAGACGGTGGGCCGGGCGGTGCTCAAGCTCACGATGCGGGACTACGCCGAGCACAAGCTGTCGGCGCTGGTGGCCAGGTGGGGCTCGCCGGGGGAGGTCAACGGTTTCGTCTTCAATGCCCTGGGAGCGCGGATCCGGGGACGGTCCAAGTTGCCGTGTGGGCAGCGGGTGATCTGTTTCTCGCCGCACCCGGACGACGACGTGATTTCGATGGGCGGGATTCTCCGGAAGCTGGTCCTGAACGAGAACCAGATCACCATCGCCTACATGACCAGCGGGAACATCGCGGTCTTCGACCATGATGTGCGGCGCTACCTCGACTGGGTTGCCCGGCTGGGGCACGAGGGGGAGTTGCCCCGGGCGGAGACGACGGCGCTCCGGGACCGGGTGGTGGGGTTCCTGGCCGGGAAACGGCCCGGGGAAGTGGATACCCGGGAGGTGCTCGATCTCAAGCGGACCATCCGCGAGGCCGAGGCGGTGAGCGGGATCGAAACGCTGGGGCTGCCGGCCGGCGCGGCGAGGTTCCTCAATTTGCCGTTCTACCGGACCGGGAAGGTGCGAAAGGATCTGGTGGGGCCGGCCGACGTGGCGATCGTGCGGGAGCTGCTGGAGGAGGTGCGACCCGAGCTGATCTTCGTGGCGGGGGATCTGTCGGACCCGCACGGGACCCACCGGATGTGCCAGGAGGCGATTGACCGGGCGCTGGCCGAGGTGGCGGGCGTGCGGCCGGAGATCTGGCTCTATCGGGGGGCGTGGCAGGAGTGGCCGGTGACCGAGGCCACCTGGCTGGTGCCGCTTTCGCAGGAGGAGTTGCAGCTCAAGATCCAGGCGATCTTCAAGCACCAGTCGCAGAAGGACTCGGCCCCGTTTCCGGGGCTGGACGACCGGGAGTTCTGGCAGCGGGTGGAGAGCCGGAACAAGGAAACCGCGGCGATCCTGGACCGGCTGGGGCTGGCGGAGTACTTCGCGATGGAGGCGTACGTGGTGAGTCAGGGGCGGCCGAGGGACGGAGCTCTGTAACGCTCGAGGAATTGCTGATCATCAGCATCCAGGCGAGCCAAGTAGACAGTACGATCGCCAAACCCAACTAATCGCGTCTGCCTTGGGATCGTGACCTGAGCGACCACCTGTCCTCGCCCGTTCACGACGTCAAAGAGCGGGGGCTGGCCGGCGGTGGTGGTGCGCTGAATCCACAGGAACCCTTCCCGAGAGAAGTGAAGAGCGCCTTCGAGAAACGGCGGTAGAAACTCAGGCCACTCAACCGGCTCAAAGACA
>CAYINH010000023.1:0-16192 GCA_964364615.1 uncultured Gemmatimonadaceae bacterium | reverse complement strand
GCGGTATCGGTGGTGATCTCGCCCCGGTTCTTGGTCATGATCCCTTTGACCGAGTTGGCCAGTTCCGCGGCCCGGGCGTAATTGATCCGGATGACGCGGGTCTCCAGCGGCTCCAGCGAGTCGATGGCGGCGAGTTGACCAGGGTCATCCACCCGGATGATCCCGCCAGCCATCTCCTGGGCCGAGAGCCCCTGGGCCGCCAGGATCGCCTGGAAGGCCTGGGACCACGGCTTGTCCCGGATTTCGGCGGTCACCGTCCCAGTGACGCCCTTGCCGAGCACGATGGTCCGTCCGCTGAGGGCGGAGAAGCCGGACACCACGTCAGCGATCGCCGCGCCATCCCAGCTCGCGCTGATCCGCGGCTCGGCTCGCTGCTGGGGAACCCGGTTGGTGTTCGCGCGGGATGCCATGGATTCCGGATAGCTGCTCGAAGCCGCAGGGGCCTCCGGAGCTGCCGGGGCGGCTCTGGCCAAGGCCACGGCCGGCACGCCGGTCGACCAGGCCAGGAAGGTCTCGTCGGCGCCGAAGAACACATGGACCCCTTCGTCCACCCGTTCCACCTGATACGGGCGGGGCCGGTCGAGCTCGAGCACCACCCGCACGATATCGCGGGAGTACTGGCGAACCCGCACATTGACGATCCCCGCCCGGGCCACGCCGTCATAGATCGGCTCGGCAGCGGTGCTCAGCGTCGCGCCGGTGACGTCGAAGACGATCCGGTGCGGATCGGTCAGGGTAAAGTCGCGCACGCTCACGGCACCGCGGGTGGTGATGATGAGCTCCGCCCGCCCAGGGGCAGACACGAGGCTCACCGCAACGACCTCGCCCTCGGCCCGGGTGGCCGGCGCGGAGCGGGCAGGCGCGGCGACCATCATCGCGGCGAGCACCCAAGGTTGGATTCCCATCATGGCGTCTGTTCCTCCTGCGACTTGCGCAGCGACAGGGTCTCCCGCCGCTCGATTCCGAAGTCATCTATCAGGAATGAGATTTCCCGTTCGCGGATGTCAATCACCTGCAGCCGTCCGAGCCGGTCCCCGGGGTGGAGATTGTAGCGTCGTCCGGTAATCCGTTCCCGCAGAACGGCCACATTGCGGGAGCCATTCTGGTGGTCCACATATACCCCTACCAGGGTCAGGTCGGGCAGCTCCGGCCCCACGTTGGCCTGGTCGAGCAACGATTCGAAGGGGTCGCGGGCACCCCCCGTATAGGCGAACACTTCCCGCCGCAGCGGACCGGTCATCTCCTGCCGGGCCGAGTCGGCCGCGGCCGTGGCCCGCTGGGCTCCGGCCGGCGCCGGGGTCGGTGGCTCTTCTTCCACCGCGGCCCCGCCGCACCCACCGGCAATCAGCGCCAGCGCCAGCCATGCCGTAGTGGTCCCGGCCATCGACTTATTGGCCATCGATCCCTCCTACCATCTTCACGTAGGTCTGGACCTTGAACTTGACTTCCAGCATGGCCTTGGTGGTATCACCCAGGGCCCGGGCCCGCGAGGCTTCGGCGCTGGTCAGCGAGACATCCATCGGGACGATGATCCGGCGGAGGCCGGCCACGTCCGACAGGAAGGCCCCAACCTGGTCATACCGGCCGATGACCGACATGTCGTAGCCGTAGGTGTCAAACGGTTCCGGACCCTCGACCACCGGTTGGGGCGCGAAGCCCGCCAGGGTCACGCCACGGATCTTGGCCCGGGAGGTGATGTCGTCGAGCAGGTTTGGCACTTCATTCTGGTCCGGGACGAAGTCGGAGAGAACCGACAGCGTGGCCCGGAACTGTTCGAGCTGCTTCCGGACATCCTCAATCGAGCCACGGGCCAGCTCACGTTTAGCCGAGTCAATGGAGGCCTCCAGCGTGGCCACGGTATCCGCCATCGAGTCCGCCCGAACCGCGCTGGCCCGAAGGCCGTTGACCCCGACCAGGGAAATGCCGTCTCCGGTGTAGCCCATGTACCCCACGATCAGGGCCAGCACGATCAGCAGGATCGAAGTGTTCCGGGGGCTGTCGCCGAGCGCCATGATTACCTCACCACCGATTCGGCCACCGGAACCATCCGGATCTGGCTCGAGTCGGCCCGGGTGTAAACCGCGCGGAGCACGAAGGCCGTCACCGCGCGTCCCTGTTCCACCACGGTGTTGGCGGAGACAGTCATCACCTGGCCCAGCCAGGGGGACTCCTCCAACTGCCGCATGAACCGGGTGTAGCCCTGGATGTCCACCGTCCGCCCGGTGATCTGGAACTCCACCGGCGGAGGACCGGCGCCGAGACTGTCGAGGGTGGCCGGCGGCAGCCCGCTGACATCCACCAGCCAGGTGAACCCTGGCAGCGCCCGGCTCACTTCATCCAGAATGTGGGGCCAGACGAATCGGGCTCCATCGACGGCCCGGATCGTCTCGATCTGGGCGACGACGGAGTCCCGGGTCGCTTCCTCTTTCCGCTTCTGTTCCAGGAAATCCTGGAACCTGGCGTGTTCCGACCGGGCTTCCTCAAGACGGGGCGTGAGATCGCCGAGCCGGGAGGACGAACTGACCCAGGTCCACCCCAGGAACCCGATCGCGCCGATCCACGACACCATGACGAGGGCCGGCAGCGGATCCTTGAAGCGGGCGACCAGGCCCTTCAGCGCCTCCAGATTGAAGCTGAGTTTCGGGGTGGCGCGCCCGCGCCTGGCCCCGGGCCGAAGATTGATATTGATCATCATGAGCAGTTCCCCTGCGGCGCCCGGCTCATGCCGCCGACCGGAGGGCCAGGCCCACCGGGAGCATGAGAAGGGGGGCGACTTCGTCGATGTTCATCATGTCGAAGACGCCATCCGCCACTTGAAGCCGTTCCATCGGATTGGCCAGCTGGACGGGCAGCCGAAGCCGGTCCGCCAGGGCCGCGTTGAGGCCGGGAATCCGGGCCCCACCGCCGGAGGTGTAGAGTCGGCCCAGCCCGGTAGTCGACCGGGTAGCGGTCTGCAGGAAGGCGGCGGCCCGGTCGATCCCGACCGCCAGGTCTTCCGCCCGCGCGGCCACGAAGGGGGCCAGCGTGTCGCCGGTCTCCTGGCCTTGCAGCAGCCGGTCCGCGTCGGCCGGGGACATCCCCCGCTCCCGCATCAGGTCCTCACGGAACCGCCGCGTCCCGATCGGCAGGTCGCGGGTGAGGATCGGGGTCCCATCCTCCAGGATGTTCACGTTGGTCATCTCGTGCCCGATGTTGACCAGCCCCACCACCCCACGCATCGCCTCGGGGTAGTTGACCTCGAAAGCGTTGTGGAGGGCAAAGGCGTCGACGTCGATCACCGAGGGCTGGATCCCGACCTCGGCCAGCAGCGCCATCTTGTTCTCCACCAGCTCGCGCTTGGCGGCGACCAGCAAGACGGACATCTGCAACCCCTCACCGTCGGCGTCGAGGATCTGGAAGTCGAGTTCCACGTTGTCCATGTCGAAGGGGACGTGCTGCTCCGCCTCCCACCGGATCACCTCGCGGGCCTCGGGCTCCTTCATCCGGTCCATCGAGATCTTCTTGATGATGACGTCCCGACCACCCACGGCGGTGATCAGGTGCTTGGGCTTGATTCCGGACGTGGCAAAGAGCCCGCGGATCGCCTCAGCGACGATCGCCGGATCCATGACCTCACCCTCCACGATGGCATCGTCTACCACCTGGGTGAACGCCACCTTGGTCAAGACCGGTCCGCCACTTCCATGAGAAATGACGACCAGCTTGATCAGCCCGCTCCCAATGTCGAGGCCCACGGTGGACCGCGAGCGGCCGAGCAGTCCCATGATTCAGCTCAATTTTCAGAGGATTGCAAAGAAAGCTAACGCTACGCTACCGAACGCCAGAGGCTTTGTCAAGCTTGTAAGGCACTTGAAGTGAGGCGGTCAACTTGTTCAAAAACACCGAGTTAGAGAACAGAAAACCGCTTCACTTGACCACGGCGAGGCGATGAACCCTCACCAGAACCTGAGGCATGTCAAAGGGGAATCGGGGCAACCGCTATGCCACCCCCAATCGCCATGCATGTAACTCATTATAACACAATATGATAAACACCGAAAACGGGGGCAGATCCCGTCCGACCATCACCCCGGTGGAGTCTGTTTCGCAAGGAAATTCTCGCTCTGCCGCTCCGCCCCATTCCCACAGCCCCGACACCCCCTCCTGGCCGCCCTGATCCCCCAGGGTTCAATCCCCCAGGATCCAGTCAGCGATGGTCCTGCCTGGCCCGGAAGCGCAGCGGCTGGCCCGGAAGTGTAGAGGGCCTGGGCAACCTGCGGTCGCGGCGGCGATGATCCTTCCAGAACTGTTCTGGTAACATCAATAATAACAAATACTTACAATACCGGCATCGAGGTTGCGATAAGCCTCCCTGCCAGCGAACTCACTTAGGGGCAATGGGAGGAAGAATTACCGGACGCGACGCCCGGTTCACAGCTCTCTCAGCAGGAGCGAATGGTCCAATGCCAGTCGGACGGAGCTTGGGACGGAAGGGCCTCACCCTCATCGAACTGCTGAGCGTCCTCACGATCATCGGCACCTTGGCGGGGATCGCCGTGCCCAAGCTCCGGGAGACCATCTACGTGGCACAGGTGGCCAAGGCGATCGGCGACATCCGGGTCATCAGCCAGGAGATCGACGCCGTGGTGGCAGGAGGCGGAGCCCTTCCGGCCAGCCTCGCGGCCATTGGCCGCGGAGGCTGGCTCGACCCCTGGGGCAACCCCTATCAGTTCCTCCCGTTCCCAGCCGGAAAGGGCGTTCCAGGAGCCGCGAGAAAAGACCGCTTCCTGGTGCCAATCAACTCTGAATACGACCTCTACAGCATGGGACGGGACGGGAGTTCCGTGCCCCCCCTCACCGGCGCGTCGGCCCGAGACGACATCGTCCGGGCCAACGACGGCGGCTTCATCGGCCTGGCCTCCAAGTACTGACCGATGAGCCTCCTGGCCCCTCGCTCCCTCACGACCAAGGTCGGTCGGCGGCTGTTCGGCATCTTCATGGCCTTTGCCCTGGTGCCGGTGCTGCTGTTCAGCGCCAGCGCCTACCGGCAGGTTTCGGCGGAACTGGAGAGCCAGGCCAGGGAGAGACTTCACCAGCTCACCAAGGGTGCGGCGATGGGGGTGGCGGAACGGCTCACGCTGGTGGCGGACCTGGTCCACACCAGGGCAACGCTCTACCTCATCGCGGGCGACAGCCCGGTGCGGGCAGTGCTCCTCAAGGACCTCCCTCCTGGCGTGCTGACGATGGTGGTCCGTCCGTTGGAGGACCTCCCGGTTCCCTCGCTGCCGCCCCTGACCGAAGCCGAACAGACCCACCTGGAGCGAGGGAGGCCGGTGCTGCTCCTGGCGGAGAATGGCGAGTTCTGGACCGGCATTCGGCTGAACGATCTCGAGGAGGAGCGAGTCCTCTGGACCCGGATCGACCCTGATTTCGTCTGGGGAGTGCAGGGCGGGGCGCTCCCGCTACCCCCGGAGACGGACTTCTGCGCCTTCGGGCCGGACCACCAGCCCCTGACCTGCACCGCAGCGCTCGAGGCCTCAGCGCTCCCCCAATTGGACGGCGCCTCGCTGGCGGTGGCGGCCCGGTCATTCCGCTGGGAGGCGGCGGGAGATTCGCACCTGGCGGCGGTCTGGCCGCTCTTCCTCGGTTTCGAGTTTGCAGCTGGCTCCTGGAACATTGTCGTCAGCGAGCGGTGGTCCCATGTGGTGGCGCCGATTCGCCGGTTCCAGACCAGCCTCATCCTGATCGTCCTCCTGGTCGTGTCGGTGATCAGCGGACTGAGCGCCCGGTTCATCCGGAGCCAGATGACGCCCTTGGCCCGACTCCGGACCGGTACCGGGATCGTGGCGCGGGGCGAGTTCGACCATCGCGTCGAGGTCACCAGCGATGATGAGTTCGGCGACCTCTCGGTGTCGTTCAACCAGATGGCCTCCGACCTCGGGCGCCATGTCCGCACCCTGGAGGCCGGCCACGCGATCGATCGGGCCGTGCTCTCGTCCCGGCAGCGCACCGAGATCGTCAATGCGGTGCTCCGCCAGGCGCCTGAGCTGCTGCCGGGGGACTCAATCGGACTCGCCCTCGCCGCCAATGCCCGGGACCGGTGGAGCTGGACGGTCTCCGCGCTGGACGCACACGGTAACCTGGTGGAGAACCTGATCGAGGTGACTGAGGGCGAACGCACCGCCCTGGAGCGGTCACCCGAGGGAGTGGTGATCGACCTGGAGGCCGAGCCGCATGGACGGAGCTACCTGGCGCTTGAGGTGCTGTGTCAGGAGCGTTCCATCGCCCGGGCCTTCCCGCTGGTTCACGGGGGCTGGTTGCAGGGGGCCGTGATTCTGAGCTTCCGCGACCGCGCAACCATGGGTCAGGGAGAACTGCACCGGGTCCATCAACTGGCCGACCGGATCGCCGTGGCCGCGAGCAACGCCAGGCTGGTCGAAGACCTGGATCAGATGCACCAGGGAACCCTCACCACTCTGGCCCGCGCCATCGATGCCAAGTCACATTGGACCGCCGGCCATTCCGAGCGGGTCACCGAACTCGCGGTGGCGTTGGGCCAGCGATTGGGCTTCGATGCCGAGTTGCTCACTCGACTCTATCGGGGCGGCCTGCTGCACGACGTCGGCAAGATCGGCGTTCCAGCCGAGATCATTGACAAGCCGTCTGCCCTGAGCGAAGCGGAAAGGGGGGTGATGGAGTCCCACACCCGGATCGGGGCCCGGATTCTGGCCCCGATCGCGGCATATCACGACATCATGGACATCGTCCGGCACCATCATGAACGCTGGGATGGGATGGGATATCCCGACCAGTTGAGCGGCGAAGAGATCCCGCTGCTGGCCCGGGTCACGGCGCTGGCGGATGTCTATGACGCGCTGACCTCGGCCAGGCCCTATCGGGCAGGCTGGGAACATGAATACGCCCTGGCGGCGATTCGGCGGGGGGGAGGCAGTGCGTTCGACCCGATCCTGACCCAGGAATTCGTGGGCCTGATGGCCACCGGCTGGACCACGCGGGTTCCCCGGAACGCCTCCAGCCTCGATCCCGTCCCTGCCCTGGTGACCGGTGACATCACCGAAGACCTGCTGAGAGGATGACGGGACCATGACCAACAAACCACCCAAGGCCGACCCCGAACCCCAGGCCGAGGAACAGCGGTCCGAGCTGCGTGACTTCCTGGTGCAGACCGCGGTGAGCCTGGTGGTCGAGGCCGCAGCTCCCAGCACTCCGGAGGAGGGGCCGCCACCACCACCTGCCCCTGCGCCGGTCCGCTCCCGGACGGTGGAGTACGCCATGACCATCCGGCGGGGGATCCTCCTGGGTCTGGTCGCCAGCCTGGCCACGGTGGCCGGGATCATGTTCTGGCCCTCGCCGGTCAACACCACGGTCCCGGACGCAGTGCTGGGGGACTGGGTCACCAAGTCACCCAAATACCCCGGCCGGATGCTGTCGGTGACCACGACCGAGGTGGGATTCCAGACGGCGGGCAACATGCCGGTGCACCCGATCCTCTCGGTCAAGACCCGCCCGGGCCCGAACGGCGCCGAGCGGGTCATCATCGAGTACCAGACCGCCTCAGGTCCCTACACCCTGGACGTGCTGCGAAACGGTGAGACCATTGCGTTCACCAACCAGACCGATGTGGTCTGGACCAGGCGGACAGGTCGCTGACCGGCCAGCCGGCCCGCCTGACGCTCAGGGCCACCCCGATGGCCAATCCCTGACGTGACAGAGCGGGCGTGGGTCGGGTTGGCTGTCGCTCCCGGGACACCAGACCGCGAGGCGGTGGATCCGGCGCCGTGACCACGCCCCACGGGGGCCCGTCAGGGCCAGATCGACCTGCCGAACGAACACCGAGTCTTCCAGCCGCCACACCCTGTCCCTGCTCCAACCCTCCGGCCCACTGTCTATCACCAGCTCAAGCGCGCCGACTCCCATGCTGTCGGCCGCAGAGCCGGTCTGCTCGAAACTCGCCACCAGCGCGTGCATCCGGGTCGTCAGCATCCACTGCCGGGCAGCTCGGGCCCTTCCATCGGCCAGGTCGAGCGCGGTCAGCACGAGGAGGCTGATCAGGACGAGCACGACCAGCGCCAGGTAGAGAGCCACCCCACGGGTACCACCGGCGCCGACGCTCACGTCTGGCCTGACCCGAGCCGGACCAGGATCGTGAGTGAATCCCGCCGCGAGAAGGTGCGGGTGGAACCGCCGAGTGCCTGCCCATCGCCACTTTCCGTGGCGAGCCGCGCTCGCACCAACCGCGCCTGAGTCGGATCAACGGTCGCCGTTCCATCGGCATCCAGCAGTTCCAGGAGGAACCCATCCGACCCGAACGGCCCGGCGACGGGCTGAATGTTCTCCCCCGCGGAGACCGACCGGGCTCCCAGCCACCAGGACCCACCCGAGGGGTAGAACCGGAGTTCCATGACCTCGAATACCCGGAGCGGGACCCCGGCAACTGCCGCCCCCGGCGTGGCCGGAATCACCAGGCCGGCCGAACCATCCGGGCAGACCTCAGACCGCAGTGGCCCGGTGATCGGACGGTAGTCCATCCGCCAGGTGGACGGAGTATCACGGACCGGCAACGCGAGACTGTCCCGACCCGGCACGGGCACCCGCAGCCCGCGGAACTCGGCCTGAATGAGCCGGACCCCGTCTGAGGACAACCCGCAAGAAGTGCCCGTGGCCCGGGTCGCACGATAGACTACCCGATCCGGGGTCGCGGTCAGGAGGTCGCCCGGGTCGGCGCCACCGAGTTCTCCTTGGAAGACCTGTGCTGCCGTCTCCAGGGTGGAAAACCCGGCCGACCGGACCGCCATTTCCTGCACCACTCGCTGCTGCCGTGCCGCCTCCCCCAGGAGGAACACGGCCATGACCGCCGACAGGGAGAGCGCGACGGTCAACTCGACCAGAGTGGCTCCCCGGTTCGTCAAGGAGCGCATCTGATCATGAACTCCACCGAGTCGACCACCCGCCTGGTACCGGCCGGCACCGTCGCCCAGACCCGAACGGTTCTGACAGATCCGGTCCCGGCCGTCTCCCAGGAGAGGGTCACTGGCCCTTCCCGGCGAGTGCCCCCAATCCCGGGGCAGCTGGTGGTCGACCCACCCAGCTCAGCTGCCAGGTTCATGGTGGCAACCGCGGCCCGGCTCCGGGCCTCTCCCCGCCAGGCCTCACGGCGCGCCACCATCAATGCAATCCCGAGCGGTGGGAGGGCGATCCCCAGCAGGGTCAGGGCAACAACGATCTCGACCAGGGTGGTGCCGGCACGCGGGCGCATGGCCCATGGTAGGGACTACGGTGCGGAGGCCCGCACCAAAGCAACGCGGCCCGGTGCATCGAAACGCACCGGGCCGCGAGGTATCAGGAGCGCCCGATCAGTAGATCTGGGTCCAGCCCCGGCTCAGCAGCTGGGGCGCGGCCGCGCCATCAGTCGCCTTGGTGATGGCGCAGGAGCTGTAGTGTACTTCCACGTTCCCGCCGATCGATCCGGCGGTGTTGATGGCAACACCCTCGGTCAGGATCCCGCCGTAGATCTTGTTCCCGGTCCCGGTGACCTTCACCTGACCGCGGACGATGATCAGTCCGGTCCACTCGAAACCGCCGACAATCTCCAGATCTCCGTCGACCAGCAGGATCCCCTGCCCTCGCACGTTGGAAGCGAACTTGAGCTGGGCTCCGGTCCCATGGGCAATCGGAAAGTAGCCGGTACAGGCGGTGATGGCGGCCGCGGTCGGCGGGTTCCGGAATGGCTCACCCAGGTTGAGCGGTGCCGACTTGTCGCAGACCGCCGGAGTCTCGCTGTAGTCCAGTACCGGCCCCACGCCATTGTAGGGGGTGGTATTGGGAAACACCTTCACGTCCGGCAGGGACGCGAGCGTGCTGTAGGTGTAATCCAGGAAGTCCTGGAAGGTCGCGGAGGTG
This sequence comes from uncultured Gemmatimonadaceae bacterium, assembly GCA_964364615.1. Lineage (GTDB taxonomy): Bacteria > Gemmatimonadota > Gemmatimonadetes > Gemmatimonadales > GWC2-71-9 > SZUA-320. Next base: position 6,292 of record CAYINH010000023.1, on the reverse strand, counting down.
ATGGTGGGATCGTTGTCCACGACCTTGGTCGGAAACCCGAAGATGTTGTCGAGATCGTTGCCCGCAGCCCCGGTCGTCGTGCTGCTCCGGATCCCGACGACGTCGTCCGAGTTGCCGGCGTCGAGTGCGGGGCATTCGCCGGCCGACCACTGGGGCGGTACGCTGTTGAACCCATCCACGGCGAACGAATTGCCGTTGAACTGGATCGGGTCCTGGACCGTGACGGCCGCGTTGACCCCGACGGTCGGCTTGGCCAGGCGGACCAGGGCGCCCAGGCTCGCGGTGGCCAGCGCCCGACCGCCACCCTGGCGCTGTCCGGTGGACCGGACCAGGAAGAGGGTCTGGTTGAGCCGCCGCACGGTATCGGTGAACGCCAGACCGGGGAGCCCGGTGATCTGTCGAGTGGGGAGCGCCAGTTCCACCGGGGCCGCGGGGCTCCACACCGCAATGGACAGGTAGGTTGTGGCGTCGATGTTGGTGTTGGCGTGGGCCAGCCCGGCCTCGGCCGCCTCGGCCGCCTGTCCGCTCCACATCCCGTTGTAGCCGGTCACCTGCTCCAACCGGCCCACGAAGAAGACGCCGCTGACCAGTGCTCCGATCACGACGATGGCAAACAGGGTCAGGACCAGCGCAATGCCGCGCTCGCTCTGGAGCCTGGGAATCGGTGGGGTCATGGGACTTCTCCTAGTGCCGCAGAGTGTTGCGGAGGGCCACTCTGGCCTCCACCGTCATTCGATTGGTCGCGCGCTGGGACGACCCAGCCAGGGAAACCGGTTGGGCCGTCAGCCCCTGCAGGGTGAGTTCCACCAGCCGGGCAGTGACCGGGTTGGCCGTCGCCGGATCCAGCACTGCTCCCGCCCGATTGAAATAGCGGAACCGCAGCCCGTTGGCGGGGTCGATCGGACCGGCGACCGCCCGATAGTTGCCCTCTCCGAGGCTGACCGAGCGGGCCCCCAGGTAGGTCAGCCCGTCGGCATCCACGAAAGCCCCAAAGCGCATCCGTTCGAAGAAGCGGACCGGGCCCCCGAGGAAGATCTGGCTCAGGGCCAGATTGACCATCGGGGCCACCTGGGGAATGTCCATGGTCAGGGCGATCGCCGAGTCTGCGCCACAGAGCGAGTTGTAGTCGATGGCCGTTACGGCCAGGGGAATCCACTGATCATCCAGTCCGGTGTTCTGGTCGTTCTCGACGAAGAACAGAAAGCCGTCATTGAGCCGGGGAGGCCGATAGGACATGGCCGGCTTCCGGATCCGGAGCTCGTTCAGCGTGGGCGTCCCGCAGGTCAGCCCGAAGCCGCGCATGGCCAGGAACTGGATGTGGCTGTTGGCCATCACCTCGATGTCCGAGGTCACGGCGTTGGTGGTGATGTTCGAGTCGTAGCCGATTTCCCGCAGTTCGAGCGGCACCACCAGCCCTCCAACCCGAACGTTCGACTGGAGTCCGGCCTGCACCATCTGCGCCTGGGAAACCCGCAGGCCGTTGATCATGACCCGCCCGACGACCGCGCTGAGGATGGTCACCAGGACCATGACCACCAGCAGTTCCACCAGGGTGAACCCGCGACGTGACCGGATCATATGCAGACGACGTTGGTGGCGACGGTGTCGGTTCTGGCCCGGCCTCCGCCGACGGGATAATTGACCGTGACCCGGACCACCCGGAGCGCACCGGTGGCAGGCACAACCCACTCCTCCTGAACCCCCTGGGTGTACACAGCCGTCGCGGAACTGGAGAATGTCGCCGTCGTGCAGCGAGGCCGGGTGGATTCGGCGGCGGCCCGAAGGGTTTCCAGGCGCCGCGAAGCAACCTGACTGGCCACAGTGGCCGTCCGACTCCCGTGGAGCGTCCGGGTGACCGCCCCGGAAGTCGCGGCGAGCGCCATGACCCCCACGGACAGAATCACCACCGACACCATCAGTTCCACCAGCGTGAAGCCACTTTCGCGATTCCTCACTGGATCCTCCCGTACCCCGAGATCATCAGGCTGTCCTTCGAGTACCCCTTGGAGAACCCGACCGTGATGGCGGTATTCCCGCTCAGCAGGCCGATGGGGAGGATCGTCGGGCTGGCGGTCGTGACCATCGAGACCCCGTACTCCGCCGTCAGATCGGTGACGGCGCCTACCGTGTCGACCTTGGCGGCGCCCGGCACGGTGATCCAGGCCCGGCCACCGGCCAGGTTCAGAGTCGCCGGCTTCCGGAGTTGGAGGGCAACGATCCGGGTCTTGCCATAGAGGGCGGCAGTCGCGCTCCGGGCATTCCCGACATTGACCCGCACCAGACCGGCCGACACCCGGGGCGAGGCGATCACCAGGATCATTCCCATGATCACGATGACGATCAGCGCCTCGACCAGCGAGAACCCGCCCCGACCGCTCGGCACCAGCCGGGATCGGAACCGGGGTCCATCTCGATTCGCGGGGGATTTGCTCGCTTCTGGTACTGCTGCCTCATCCACCCCACGTGCCCCAAACCGGTATTCCACGTCCGCCCTGCCTCTCCTGAAGAATCGGGCTCCCAGGGAGCCCGCCAAGTTCGCTACGGAATGCAGGCGGTAACTCCCTCCGTGACCGCCGGGCCCGCCGGGCCGCCGGTCCCCACAAACACCCCGCAGGTCCAGGTTGTGCCGACCGCCGAGGCGGTGGCTCCCCATCCGGTCGCGGTCACATTCACCAGCACCACGCTCACCCCGAGCGAAGGGTTGTAGGTCAGCAGAGCGGATGGAATCGCACCGGCATAGTAGGACGGGTTGTCGGTGATGTAGGCCTCCTGCGAAGTAATCAGGTTCCGCAGATCGCCCTTCATCTTGACGATGATCGCCTTTTCCTTGGAGGTGCTGAACTTCGGAATGGCCATCGCCGTCAGGATCCCGATGATCACCACCACGATCAGCAGCTCGATCAGAGTGAAACCCTTGCGATCCATCCTCAAACCCTCCCGAGGAATCCCTGCGTCTGTTTTCCCCTGCGAGAATCCGCCGGCGGGAGTGGACGGTGAACCTCATCTCAGGAAAAAGCAACAGTTGTACCAAGAACCCTACCAGCGGCCTAAGCCACTGAGGCACAACACGATATGGTGATCTGTGGCGTGGATCCACCGGGCGCGATTACCGATCGGACCGCCGGGTTTTGCAAGGGCATTCACCGGCACCGTTCATCCAGGGACTAACAAGCGCCGTTCCCATAAACGACCGGGGTCGGCCCCGAAGGACCGCCCCCAGCCAGGCGTTGCGACCAAACCGCGTGTTACGGGCAGGTAATGACGCCGTCGGTGAGGCCACCGCCGCCAACGGGCACCGCTCCGGAGTGGCTGGGCCTGGGGCCAGAGTTACCTGGAGGGCGGGGTGGCCGTGGCCGAGGCCCGGGTGGGCCGCGGGACGCTGTTCCTATTCGGTCCCGAGATCACCTTCCGGGCCCAGCCCCACGGCACCTTCAAATTCCTCTTCAACGCCATCCTGAACGCGGGACGGTGACACCGACTTGACAACCAGCGCCAAGGCCCGATCTTACCAAGCCACCCGGGTCCCGTGCCGGGTGGCTTGGTTTTTCCCGCCTCGTCAACCCAACGCCCGGAGACCCCCATGGGTGCATCCCGTCCTAGTTGGCCCCGTCTCATCAGGTGGTCCGGCCTCCTTTCCAGCGGCCTGCTGCTGGCGGCCCTCCCCCTCCCCGCCTCGGCCCAGGGCAGCGGCACGGTGACCGGGACGGTACGGGACCAGCAGAGTGGAGAACCGGTGGCCGGGGCCCGGATCGGGGTCGTCGGGAGCGTCCTGGGCACTGCCACCCGACCGAACGGGAGCTACCGGCTCCAATTGGCGGCGGGGAGCCACGAATTGCGGATCACCGCCATCGGCTATGCCCTGACCCGGGCCCAGGTTCAGGTGACTGGGGGCGGGACGGTGACCCATGATGTCTCGCTGGTGCGTGCTCCGATCACCCTGGAGGAGCTGGCCGTCACCGGCACCCGGGCGCCCGAGCGGACGGCGGTGGACGCCCCGGTCCCGGTGGATGTGCTCTCCGAAGCGGAGATCCGGGCCACCGGGCGGACCGAGACGGCGCAGATCCTCCAGATGCTGGCGCCCTCGTTCAACTTCCCCCGGACCTCGATCGCCGACGGCACCGACCACACTCGGCCGGCCACCCTCCGCGGGCTGTCGCCCGACCAGGTGCTGGTGCTGGTCAACGGGAAGCGGCGCCACGCCAGCGCCCTGATCAACGTCAACGGCACCGTGGGCCGTGGGTCGGGGATGGTGGACCTCAACGCCATTCCCGCCAGCGCCATCGAACGGATCGAAATCCTCCGGGATGGGGCCGCCGCCCAGTATGGCTCCGACGCCATCGCGGGGGTGATCAACATCATCCTCAAGGCCAACGCGGTGAACGAGCTGGCCGGGACGGTGGGGACCACCACCGAGGGAGACGGCGAGGTGGCCCAGGTGTCGCTCAACTACGCGGTCCCGCTCGGCGCCCGCGGCTTTCTCCAATTGGCCGGCGAGTACCGGAGTCGGGCCGGCACCAACCGGTCCGGATTGGACACCCGGCCGCAGTATTTTGCGGGAGACCCGCGCAACACCAACGCGCCGCGCCGGACCCACTGGCAGGGCGATAGCGACGTGCTGGATCGGACGGTCTTCGCCCATGCCGGCTACAACCTGGGCCGAGGCCTGGAGGCCTACGCCTTTGGCGGGTACGGGGCCCGAGACGGCGAGGCGGCCGGGTTCTTCCGGCGGCCCAACGACGACCGGACGGTCCGGGCCCTGCACCCCGATGGGTTCCTCCCGATCATCAAGTCCGACATCCTCGACCTCTCCGGCGTGGCCGGCGTCCGAGGCACCGCGGCCGGGTGGCGCTGGGACGCCAGCGTGAACGGCGGGGTCAACGGGTTTGCCTTCCGGGTCAAGAACTCCAACAACGTCACCTTCGGCGCGGCCAGCCCAACCGAGTTCTACGCCGGCAAGCTGGAATTCGCCCAGCTCAGCGCCAATCTCGATGCGGTCAAAGCGTTCGACGTGGGGTTCGCCTCGCCGCTCAACGTCGCCTTCGGCGGCGAGTACCGCCGGGACCAGTACGAGATCACCCCCGGAGAGACGGCCAGCTACGCCGATGGCCGAGTCCCGATTCTCGACGGCCCGAACGCCGGCCGGCAGGGAGCGGTCGGGGCGCAGGTCTTCCCTGGGTTCCAGCCCTCCGACGGGATCAACGCCGACCGAAGCAACAGCGCCGTCTACCTGGACCTCGAGGCCTCGGTGGCCGAGCCGTGGCTGATCGGCGTCGCCGCCCGGTACGAGGACTACAGCGACTTCGGCTCCGAACTCACCGGCAAGGTGGCCACCCGGCTGGAGCTGTCGCCCCAGGTTTCCCTCCGGGGCGCTGTCAGCAACGGCTTCCGGGCGCCTTCGCTCGGCCAGTCGTGGTTCAGCTCCACCGCCACCAACTTCATCGCCGGCGTGCCGTTCGAAACCAAGACCTTCCCGGTGGCCGATCCGGTGGCCAAGGCGCTCGGGGCCCAGCCGCTCAAGCCCGAGACCTCGGTCAATCTGAGCGCCGGCGTCGTCCTCCAGCCGGCCCGGAACTTCTCGGTGACGGCGGACTACTACCGGATCACGATTGACGACCGGATCGTGCTCTCCGGCAATTTCACCCAGGCTGCGGTGCGCCAGTTCCTGGAGCAGCAGGGGTTCCGCGGCGTCTCGGGCGGGCGGTTCTTCACCAACGCGGTGAACACGACGACCAAGGGGGTGGACCTGGTGCTGGGCTACGGCTTCTCGGTCGGGCCCAGCGGCACCATGCGGCTCACCGCCGGCTTCAACGCCACCGAGACCAAGGTGACCCACGTGGAGCCGACCCCGGGCATCCTGGCCCAATTCAGTCAGGTGCTGTTCGACTCGGTGGAACTAGTCCGGATGGAGGAGGGGCAGCCCAAGAACAGCGTGCTGCTGATGGCGACCTATACCCAGGGGCCCTGGAGTTTCAACGTCCGGACCCAGCGGTACGGTACGATCTTCGTCCGGTCGGCCGCGGCCGACCGGGCGCTCGACCAGCGGTTCGGCGCCAAGTGGCTGGCCGACCTGAGTCTCGGATACCGGCTGGCCAGCCGCTACACCGTGACGGTCGGGGCCGACAACGTGTTCGATACCTACCCCGACCGGTTTGGTACCCCGGCCCAGCCCGCTCCGGCCATCGGGGGCAATTCCTTCTTCGGGATCCTGCCCTACACCGGACTGACTCCATTCGGATTCAACGGGAGGTACGTCTACGGCCGCCTGGCCGCGACCTTCTGACCGTCGGGTCCT
>CAYINH010000022.1:14189-16241 GCA_964364615.1 uncultured Gemmatimonadaceae bacterium | reverse complement strand
AGGCACGAGAGCAGGAGATCAGCACCTTCATCGCCGAGGCGGAGCGGGGGTTTCCTGGCGGCCTCCAGGCGGTGGTCTGGGGTTCCCTGGTGCGAGGCGACTTCCTCGAGGGACGCTCCGATGCCAACCTGCTGGTGGTGGTTCCGGGTGTGACGCTGCCAAGGCTTGCGTCCCTTGGCGGCGCGCTGGCCCGGTTCACCGAGTCGAGTCGGGTGCCACCCCTGCTGTTCGACCGCGAGGAATGGGCTCGCGCCGCCGACGTGTTCCCGGTCGAGATCACCGACATGCGCCAGGCCTATCGGGTGGTGGCGGGGGACGACCCGCTCCGCGGGCTGCGGGTGGAGCCGACCGATCTCCGGCGCGCCCTGGAGCGGGAACTCCGCGGCAAGGTGCTCCGTCTTCAGCACGAGTACGCCCTCGCCACCGGTGACCCGCGACAGTTCGGGCGGGTCGCGGCCACCAGTGTCGGTTCGTTCCGGGTGTTGCTCCGGGTGGCCTTGGTGCTCAGCGGGCTGGCGGAGCCCGGGGACGACGAGGCCATGCTGGCGGCGGCGGCGACTCGGTTTGGCATGCCGGTGGAGGGTCTGATCCCCCTGCTGGCCCATCGCCGGGACCAGACCTGGTCGTGCCCGGCGGCGCAATTCGAGGGGTACCTGCAGGCGGTGACCGCGGTGACGCGGTTCGTGGATCACTTTCAGACTGGAGACCGATGATGCGACTTCCTGGACGGATGCTGCTGGTGGGGGGACTGGTGCTCGGACTCACCGGGTGCGGTTACAACACCATCCAGCAGCGGGATGAGGCCGTCAACCAAGGTGGCAGCCAGATCAAGGTCCAGCTGCAGCGACGCGCCGATCTGATTCCCAACCTGGTGGAAACGGTCAAGGGGTTTGCCCGCCAGGAGTCCACCGTGTACGTCGGGGTGGCGGACGCCAGAGCCCGGCTGTCGGGCGCCGTGCAGACGGGCAACTTCGGAGAGATGGCGGAGGCCAATCAGGCCCTGACCGGCGCCCTGGGGCGGCTCCTGGCGATCGCCGAGGCGTATCCCGAGATCAAGTCCGATGCGAACTTCCGGTCGCTGCAGGATCAGCTGGAGGGGACGGAGAATCGTATCGCGGTGGCTCGGCAGGACTACAACCAGGCGGTGGAGAGCTACAACAGTTACGTCCGGCAGTTCCCCTACAACCTGACGGCCAGGCTGTTCGGGATGTCGACGCCGAGGAGCTACTTCGAATTGTCGAACGAGGCGGCGGCCGAGACGCCAAAGGTCAAGTTCTAGTCGGCGATCACGTTGGGGAGGATGTAGCGCAGCGGGTTGACCGGGTGGCCGTTGACGTGCACCTCATAGTGGAGGTGCGGTCCAACGGCGAGCCCGCTCCGCCCCACGAACCCGATGACCTGGCCGCGCTGGACCCGTTGCCCGCGCTGGACGACCAGTCGGCTGGCGTGGGCATACAGGGTGACGATGCCGTAGCCGTGGTCGATCTCGACCATGTTCCCGTAGCCGTTTTCCCAACCCGCCTTGACCACGGTGCCCGCCGCCGGGGCCTCGATCGGGGTGCCCGCGGGCGCCGTCACGTCAATCCCCTCATGGGGACGGGCGACGTGCAGCACCGGATGGGTCCGCATGGAAGAGAAGGTACTCGACAGCCAGCCGCTGGTCGGCATGATGGAGGGTGTGGCTTCCAGCCGGTCGGTGTGCGAGCTCAGACTCTCGGCCGCCTCACGGAACGACCAGGCCAGGAGATTGGCCCGACGAATCAGGGTGTTGAGGTCGCCCCGACTGGTTCGCGCTCTGGAGACCAGCGCCGAGTTCAGGTTTCCTGCGGGAGTTGATCCGGCTGGGCCACCGATCCCGGCGTCGTGCAGATCCGGATCGAGCGGGCTCAGGTTGGCCAACAGGCGGATCCGGGTCTCCTGGGCCTCGATGGTGCCCAGGGTGTCGGTCAGCGCCCCGACCCGGATCTCCATCCGGCCCAACTCTGCGGCGAGTCGCTGGTTCTCGGTCTCCAGCAGGTCGCCCGGGGCGAGGAACTCGGGGGGCGTGCGCGC
>CAYINH010000022.1:0-14179 GCA_964364615.1 uncultured Gemmatimonadaceae bacterium | reverse complement strand
AGCAGGTCGTGCCGCACCACGTCCACGCCCTTCGACAGCGCGGCATATCCCAGCAGGAAGACCACCGCCACCCCGGTGATGACGAGGCTGGCCACAATCCGGAGTGCTGTCTGCGACACCTCCAGCACCCGCGAAGCGGCGGAGCCGTGAGGGACAAACAGAATTCTCCAGCGGCGCTCGGACACGGGCAACCTGGGTGGGAAGAAACCGGCGTTGCAACGGTTCGCCGAGCCCCACGGGGCGACGGCGATGCCGCAATATGCTCCCGTATCCGGGAGATGTCAACCTGCAGATTGGTACTGTAAGTTGTTGTGATGAAACAGTTTAGAGCAACGACTCGCGCTATTCGGATCCAACTTCCGGCTTGGGAAACAGGATCGGCGCTCTGATCGACCGGAGTCCGGCCACCGGCGGATCGTCCGCTGCGGCCCAAGCGGCGGCTTCGGGACGCCCTTCCGCCCCCAGAGAAGTCCAGATCGCGGTCGCGATCTCCGGAAGAAAGGGCTCGGCCATGACGGCCAGCCGGGAGAGACATCTGCCGAGCGCCGCCAGCACCAGGTCGAGTTCCTCGTCCTGTCCGGCCTTGGCCAGGGCCCACGGTGCCCGTTGCACGATGAACTGGTTGGCGGCGCCCACCAGTGACCAGGCGGTCTCGGCCGCCCCGCGCAGCTCGAAGCGATCCATGGCGGCGGCGTACTGGGACAGGACCGATCGACCCGTCTTGTCCAGTTCGGTGTCGGGCCCCGCGGGAATGACCCCGCCGCGATACTTGGCGAGCATGGCGAGCGAGCGGGACACCAGGTTGCCGAGTCCGTCGGCCAGGTCCGCGGTGTAGCGCTCGTCGAATCGCTCCCAGGTGAAGTTGCCGTCCTGCTCGTATCCGATCTCCCGCAACAGGAAGTACCGGAGTGCCTCGGGGCCGTGCCGGGCGATGGCTCCATCGAGATCCACTGCGGTGCCCGCGGTCTTCGACATCTTGGCGCCTTCCCACTGGACATAGCCGTGGGCCCAGACGCCCCGCGGGAGCGGCAGGCCGGCCGCCAGCAGCATCGCGGGCCAGATGATGCAGTGGAACCGGGTGATCCCCTTCCCGATGATGTGCCAATCGGCCGGCCACAGCCGCTCATGGCCGGGGTCGGGGAACCCGGTGGCGCTGAGATAGTTGATGAGCGCATCAAACCAGACGTAGACCGTATGGCCGGGGCTGTCGGGGAAGGGGACGCCCCAGGGGAACTTCGACCGGGAGATCGAGATGTCTTCCAGGCCCTGTTCGAGGAGCCGAAGCACCTCGTTCCGGCGGATCGCCGGTTCGACCTTGAACTCGCCCGATTGAATGAGCTGGTAGAGGGAGTCCCGGTAGCGGCTCAGCCGGAAGAAGTGGTTCTCTTCCCTGGTGGTGACCAGTTCGAGCGTGGGGTGTTCCACGCAGCGTCCGTCAGCGATCTGGCTGTCCGGCTTGTACTCCTCGCAACCGCTGCAATAGAGCCCTTCATATTCGCCGAGGTAGATGTCCTCGGGGTTCCGCGCGACGATCTGGCGGAAGAGGGCGTGGACTGCCGTGTGGTGTCGTGGCTCCGTCGTCCGGATCCAGTCATCGTGGCTGCAATGGAGTCGGTCCCAGAAGAGGGAGAACCGATCCGCCATCTGGTCCGCCCACTCCTGCGGAGTGATCCCCCGCTCGGCGGCGGCCTGGATGACGCTCTGGGCGTGCTCATCCATTCCCATGAGGAAGTGGACCTGGTCGCCGCGGAGCCGCCGATACCGGGCGATCGCGTCGGCGCCGACGTTCTCCATGGCGTGCCCCAGGTGGGGATCGCCGTTGGAGTAGTCGATGGCGGTGGTGAGGTAGAACTTGGCCATCTAGCTGGGAGTCGATCCGTCGGAGCCCTTGCCCCGGGGTCCCCTCCGCCGCCGGCGACGCTTGCGGGCGGGCTTGGCCGCGGGCGTTTCAGCCGGGGGCTCGGGGGTTGGGGCCGGCGGCTGGGCGGCCTCCGGCTCGGGGCGGGTGGTTGGCGCGCGGCGGGTGGCCGGGCCACGGGGGTCGCGGGCGCCGGCCGGAGCGCGCGGCTCGCGGGGTAACGGTTTGGTGGGCGCGACCACCGTGCCTGAGGCGACCGCCTCGAGCTCCACCTGCAGTTCGGCCAGCCCGATCGTGCGGGGTCCCTCCTCCGGGTGCCGGAGCGAGACCCGTTCCCGGAAGATGTCCACCGCCGACACCTTCTCGGTGCCCCGGGCGGTCCGGATCAGCTTGCCTTCCTTGGGGAAGCGTTTCCGCTGCGCCACGTAGAACTCGTGCTCGTAGCGCAGGCAGCAGAGCAGTCGTCCACAGCCTCCCGAAATCTGGCTGGGATTGAGGGAGAGGTGCTGGTCCTTGGCCAGGCTCAGGCTCACGGGACTCAGTTCGGTCAGCCAGGTCGAGCAGCAGTACTCCCGGCCGCACCGACCCACCCCGCTGAGCCGGGCCGCCTCGTCGCGAACCCCGATCTGGCGGAGGTCGATCCGGGTGTGATACTGCGCCGCCAGCTCGCGAACCAGCCCCCGGAAGTCCACCCGCTGCTCGGCGGTGAAGAACACGGTGAGTTTCTTCCGGTCCCACTGCCACTCGGCGTCGGAGATCTTGAGCTCCAGGCCGTGGGAGCGCGCCCGCTCCGCCACCCGGCGTCGGATGTCATCCTCACCCTGCCGGAGGTCGGTCGCCTGCCGGCCGTCATCCGGGCTGGCCCGGCGGATGATCGCCTTGAGGGAGGGTTCCTTGGGATCCTTGGGGTCTTCGGTCCCGCAGCCGCTGCAGCCACCGCACTTCTGGGCGGCGTTGTCGCCCACGGCGGTCACATGCCCGAAGTCGAAGCCCCGCTCGGCCTCGACAATGACGGGCTCCTTCGGGCGCAGGACGTCCTCCACCGTCTCCTGCCAGCGGTAGTACTCCTTGCGGATGCCCTTGAACCGGACTTCGACGGTCGCGGTCATCAGACCTCGGCGAAGGTCCCCATGGCGCCGAACTTCTCGGCCCGACGCTTGACCAACTTCTCTGGGCGGCTCCGCTTGAGGTCGTGGAGATGCCGGATCAGGGCCTCGCGCAGGTTCTCCCCGGCCGTCTCCGGGTCCTGATGGGCGCCGCCCATCGGCTCCGGGATGATCTCGTCGATCAGGTGCAGCCGGTGCAGATCCTGGGCGGTGAGCCGGAGCGCCTCGGCGGCCCGCTCGCGCTGGGTCGCATCCTTCCACAGGATCGCGGCGCAGCCCTCGGGAGAAATCACCGAGTAGACCGAGTTCTGGAACATCAGCACCCGGTCGGCCACCCCGAGCGCCAGGGCGCCGCCCGAGCCACCCTCCCCGATCACCACCGCGACGATCGGGCTCCGGAGGGACGCCATCTCCAGAATGTTGGTGGCCAGGGCCTCGGACTGCCCGCGCTCCTCGGCGCCGAGGCCGGGGTAGGCGCCCGGGGTATCGATGAGGGTGATCACCGGGGCATGGAACCGTTCGGCCTGGCGCATGAGCCGGAGGGCCTTGCGATAGCCCTCGGGATGCGGCATCCCGAAGTTCCGACGGATGTTGTCCTTGGTGTCGCGGCCCTTCTGGTGTCCGATCACCATCACCGATTGGCCGGCGAGCCGGGCCCACCCGCCCACGATCGCCGGGTCATCCCGGAACAGCCGGTCGCCGTGCAGCTCGATGAAATCGGTGAAGATGGTGTCGAGGTAGTCCAGGGTGTAGGGCCGCCGAGGATGCCGGGCGAGCATGACCCGGTGCATCGGGGTCAGGTTGGAATAGATGGTCTGCCGCAGTCCCTCGAGCTTCTGCTGCAGCAACTGGGACTCCTCGCCGACGTCCATCCCGCGCTCCAGATACAGCCGATTCAACTCCTCGATCTGCCGCTCCAGGTCCTGCAGCGGCTTCTCGACGTCCAGCACGTATTGAGTGGCCATGGGCTACTCCGCCTTGACGACCAGCACGGCATCGGAGCCCAGGAGGCCCCGCAGCGCGCCGATCAGTTCTTCGTCGGGTTGAATCCGGTGCCGCCGGGACCGGAGCCGAAGGACCGACCCGTCGGTCCCGGTCCATTCAATATAGACCGGGGACGGACCGGGGTGAGTGGCGCAGAGCGCCACCGCCGACCGGACGGTCTGGGGGCTGATCGCTCCCGCCGTCCCCAGCCGCAGCCGGAGGCCCAGCGACCCGGCCCGCCGGAGGTCGTCGAGCCCCTGGGCCCCCTCCACCACGAATGGGGCGACCTCCTCCCCCCGGTCCCGGGTGCTATAGCCACCGGTCAAGAGCATCGCCTGGTCCGGGAGGATGGTCTGGCTCAGCTTGGCCCAGGCGTCGGGGAAGACAAGCGCCTCGGCGGTTCCATGGAAGTCCTCCAGCACCAGCCGGGCGTACTCCTTCCCGGTCTTCTTCGAGATCTGACGCTTCACCATGGTGACGACCGCCGCGATGGCCACCGGGTGCTCGCTCCAGCGGCCCAGGGTGGCGGTCGACCGGGTGCTGAGCAACTCGACTTCGGCCCGAAACCGATCCAGGGGATGGCCCGAGATGAAGAACCCGAGGACCTCCTTTTCCCGGGCCAGCCGCTCGGCCTCGGGCCAGGGGGGCAGCGGAGGCAACTCGGCCGACAGGGTCCGGGCCGGTACCGCTTCGCCGAACAGCGAGGCCTGACCCGCCTCCTTTTCCTGCTGCCGGAGCTGGGCCTCGGACACCATCCCCTCCAGCGCGCCGAACATCCGGGACCGCTCCGGATGCAACGCATCACAGGCGCCGGCGGCGACCAGGGACTCGAGCACCCGCTTGTTGCAGAGCCGGAGGTCGAGCCGTTCCGCCAGCTCCGCTAGCGAGGTGGGCGGGGTCGGCTCCCGGGCGGCGAGGATCGATTCGATCGCCCCGCGCCCGACGTTCCGGATGGCGCCCAGTCCGAACCGCATCCGGGTGTCCCCCACCACCGTGAACTTGAACCCCGATTCCCGCACGTCCGGAGGCAGCACCTCGAGTCCGAGCTCCCGCGCCTCGTTGATGTATTCGACCACCTTGTCGGTGTTGCCGATTTCCGAGGACAGCAGGGCGGCCATGAATTCGGCGGGGTAGTGCGCCTTGAGCCAGGCGGTCTGATAGGACAGGACCGAGTAGGCCACCGAGTGGGACTTGTTGAACCCGTAACGACCGAAGGTCTCGATCTGGGCCGCCAGTTCGTCGGCCAGCTTCCTGGGGTGCCCCTGGGCCACGGTCCGCTCGACGAACCGTTCCAGCTCCTTCCGGATCAGGTCGGCGTCCTTCTTGCCCACCGCCTTCCGGAGGACGTCGGCTTCGGCCAGGGAAAAGCCCGCCAGCACATTGGCGATCCGCATCACCTGTTCCTGGTAGGTGATGACCCCGTAGGTCGGTTCGAGGATGTCCACCAGCAGCGGGTGGGGATAGCTGACCGGTTCCAGACCCAGCTTCCGCTTGATGAACACGGTGTGCATCCCCGCGTCGAGCGGCCCGGGGCGGAGCAGGGCGTTGCTGGCGACCAGATCGTCGAACCGGTCGCATTTCATCGACCGGAGGGTGTCGGTGGCCAGCGGGGACTCGAACTGGAAGACCCCCGCCGTCCGGCCCGAGCGGAGCAGCGCGTAGACCGCCGGGTCGTCAAAGGTAAGGGCCGCCATGTCCGGTGCCACCCCGTGCCGGAGCCGGATCTGCTCCACCGCGTCGTGAATCACGGTGAGGGTCTTGAGTCCCAGCAGGTCCATCTTGAGCATCCCGACCTTTTCCAGTGCGACCATGTCGTACTGGCAGATGATCGAGTCACCCTCACTGCTCTGGCCGGAGCCTTTGGTCGGCGCCGTGCAGACCGGGACGTAGTCGTGGAGCGGGCCGGGGGCGATCACCACGCCGGCGGCGTGGACCGAGGCGTGGCGCGAAGTGCCCTCGATCCGGGAGGCCAGGTCGACCAGCCGCTGATAGAGCGGATTGCCGGCGACCAACTCCCTCAGCTCGGCGATCTTCTTGACCGCCTCGGGGATCTTCAGGTTATAGGCGGGCCCCGAGGGGATCAGCTTGGAGATCTTGTCCGCATCGCCCATGGGGATCTTGAGGACCCGGGCCACATCCTTGATCGCGGCCCGGGCCTTCAAGGTGCCGAAGGTGATGATCTGGCCCACGCTGTCGCGGCCATAGCGCTCCCGGACGTACTCGATCACCTCGCCCCGGCGCTCGTAGCAGAAGTCGATGTCGATGTCGGGCATCGAGACCCGCTCCGGATTGAGGAACCGCTCGAACAGCAGGTCGAACCGGAGCGGGTCGACATCGGTAATCCTGAGCGCGTAGGCGATCAGCGAGCCGGCCGCCGATCCTCGTCCGGGGCCCACCGGAATTCCCCGATCCCGGGCGGCGGCGATGAAGTCCTGAACGATGAGGAAATAGCCGGCATAGCCGGCGGTGTTGATCACTCCCAGCTCGTACTCGAACCGGGTCCGGACCGCTTCCGGCAGCGGCGACCCATAGCGTTCCGCGGCCCCCGTTTCGGCCAGGGTCCGAAGCAGATCCTCATCGCTGGCGAAGTTCTCGGGCCGGGGGAATTCCGGGAGGAAGTACCGCTTCTCGAAGTCGAACTCGCAGAGCTCGGCCACCCGCATCGTGTTGTCGATCGCCTCGGGATGGTCGGGGAAGAGCAGGCGCATCTCGGCCTCGCTCTTGACGTACGATTCCTGCCCGGTAAACCGGAACCGCTTGGGGTCATCGAGGTCCGCCCCGGTCCCGATGGCCAGGAGGACGTCGTGGGGTTCGGCATCCTCCCGTGTCAGATAGTGGGCGTCGTTGGTGGCGACTACCCCGAGACCGAGCTCCGAGCCCAACCGAAGCATCCCTTCGGTGACCATCCGCTCCTCGGGGATGCCGTGCTCCTGGATCTCGAGCCAGAACCGCTCGGGGCCGAATACCCCCGCCAGCCACTGGGCGGTGGCCTTGGCGTCCTGGTACCGGCCCGCCCGGAGCCAGAGGGCGATTTCGCCCGAGAGGCAGCCGGCCAGGCAGGCGATCCCCTCGGAATGTCGCTCCAGGACTTCACGATCGATCCGGGGGCGCCGATAGAACCCTTCGGTATAGCCGATCGAGCTGAGCCTGATCAGGTTCTGGTACCCGATCCGGTTGGTGGCCAGGAGGACCAGGTGACTGTAGGGGGCGGGGGCCCAGTTCTGTTTCTGCTGAACCTGCCGGGATCCGAACGCCATGTAGGCCTCGAATCCGAGAATGGGACGGATCTTCCGGGCCCGGGCCGTCTCGTAGAACGACCAGGCCGCATGGAGGTTGCCATGATCGGTGACGGCCAGCGAGTCCATGCCGAGCTGCTTGACATGATCCACCAGCTCGGGGATCCGATTGGCTCCGTCGAGCAGCGAGAATTCGCTGTGGGTATGGAGATGTGCGAAGGCCATGGCATGCTACGCCCGGGCTGCCCGGTCCATTCGGCGTCCAGCGGGACACCCCGGAGCCCTGCGTCCAGCGATCAGTGAGAGGGCGGCCCCCGCCTCGGACGCGAAACGGCACCTTTCCCCTATCGGGTCCTCCCCGGTGCGGCCAGGCGGTGGCCGGTCGTCCAACAGGGGGCCAACGCCGACGTTGCCGGGAGGGACCTGAAGCTACCGGCGGCCCCGACGATTGTCAAAAGCCGTTGTCATGGCATAGTTTACGACACCTCCTGAGGGACTAGATGACGCCGATTCCGAGACTCCTCCGCTGGGCGGCGGTGCCAACCATCGTGCTGCTCGCCGGCTGCGGCGGAGGTAGCCCGGGCCCCCAGCCGCCGCCACCGCCGCCCGTCGGCTGTGCCGCCCCGACCAGTATCAATCTGTCGGTCGGTGGACACACCGTGGTGGATCCCGGGGCATCCAACGGCTGCCTCCGGTTCCCCTCGGTGGCCTCTGGCGGAGCCGATCAGGAGTACCTCGTCGCCATGGTGTCGGGATCCGGCCTGGTGACCTCCACCGGTGTTTCCAGCGGCTACACCCTCAAGGCCAGCTCAGGCGCCAGCGCCGCGCCGCCTCCCGCGGTCGGGCCGTTGCCGGTGGGACAGGCAGTCCGGCCGGTCGATGACGCGGTCCGGTTCCACCAGAATCTCCGGCGTCGCGAGGCGGAACTCGCCGCCGATCCCTCGCTCCGGGTTCCGCTCGCCGTCGCACCCATCGCCGCCGTCCCACCGGTCCTCGGATCGCAGCGCACCTTCAGCGTCTGTTCCAACCTCCAGTGCACCGCCTTCACTCAGGTTGCGGCCGAGGCTCGCTACGTCGGGACCAAGGCGGCGGTGTACCTCGATCTGACCGTTCCGGGGGGCGACAACCTGACCCAGGGCGATCTGAATGAGCTCGGGCAGACCTTCGACCAGTGGCTCTACCCGATTGACCAGACCGCCTTCGGGTCGGAGTCGGACATTGACGGCAACAACGTGATCGTGATCCTGCTGACCGATGCCGTCAACGCCCTCACCCCGGACTGCAGCAACGGCCGGATCCTCGGCTTCTTCTGGGGCGGGGATCTGTTGACCAGCACCGGCTCCAATCGGGGTGAGGTGTTCTACGGGATGGTCCCCTCCCCCGCGACCGCCGGGTGTACCATCGCGACCCGACGAAATACGATGGACCGGCTCAAGCCGACAATGATCCACGAACTGCAGCACATGATCAGCTTCAACCAGCACGTCCTGGTGTCCGGCGGGACGACCGGCGAAGTGGCGTGGTTGAACGAAGGGTTGAGCCATTTTGCGGAGGAACTGGGTGGCCGGCTGATCCCCGCCAGCGAGTGCCAGGGCTTCGTGTCCTGCCGGAGTCAGTACAGCAGCGCGAACCTGTTCGATGCCTATGAATACCTCGAGGATTCCGAGGCCCACTTCCTGGTCTTCCCCAGCGCCTCGGTCGGCACCCTGCCCGAGCGGGGTGCCGCGTGGCTCTTCGTCCGCTGGCTCGCCGATCACTGGGGCACCGATTCCCTGGGGACCAACGTCACCCGGAGCCTGGTCCAGACCTCGCTGACCGGGGCGACGAACGTCCAGCTGGTGACCGGCGCTCCCTTCGCGACCCTGGTGGCGGAATGGCTGCTGGCGGTGTGGACCGACGACCTGCCCGGCTTCACTCCCCTGAATGTCAGGATCAGCTACAAGTCCTGGGGCTTTCGTGCCGTCTTCCTGGCCAACTGCTGCACCCAGAATGCCGCCTTCCCGAGGGCGTGGCCGGCCGATGCCGCTCTGATCGTGGGGCCATTCACCCGGTCGGGGACCTTGCGGGGTGGCAGCGGCAAGCACTATCAGGTGATCCAGCCGGGCGGAGCCCAGGTGCTGGATCTCACCCTGGCGCGCGACGCCGCTGGAAACCCGCTCGATCCCTCCGTGGCGGCCCGCGTTTCCGTGATCAGGATTCGCTGAGGTGAGCCGGTGATGCGGGGGCGCCGTGCCCTTGGGCTCCTGGTCCTCACCAGTCTGGCCGGGCCGCTTCAGGGACAGGCTTGGGTCAGCCAACTGCCCGGGATCCCGCTGACGGCACGAACCGCCGGTCTGGGCGGGTCCTCCGCGGCCATGATCGGCTATGCCGGCTCGGTCTTCGCCAACCCGGCCGGGCTGGCCCCGATCCGAGTCACCAGCGTTGAAGCCACCTATGGCAAGCCCGAGCCGAAGACCCAGTACATGATGGGCGCAGTCGCCGCTCGGGTCGGTCAGCTCAACATCGGTGGTGGCTTCCGGTATCTGCGGTTCGAGCCGGGCGAGGCCCAGCGGGACAACCTCGAGGCGGTGACCTCGCTGGTCACCAGGGTGCGGGGCGTGGCGCTCGGGGCCTCGGGCCACTACTACTCCGTCGAAGACTCCTCCGGGGCCGTCCGCCGGGTGCTATCCACCGACGCCGCGGTGACCGTCGCGTTCTTCGAGATCGCGGCGCTGGCGTTCTCGGTCCAGAATATCGGGCGGGTCCGGTCGGGAGGACCGGTGCTCGATGTGCCGACGGTCTTCCGCCTCGGTTTCAGCCTCAACCTCATCGATTCCTACTCGAACGGTCGGCTGCTGGCGACGATCGAACGCGTCTGGGTGGACGGCGACGGGCTGAACCGGGCCGGCCTGGAAGGGGGCGCGGTCTTCTACGGTGTCGGGCTGGTGGCTCGCGTCGGGGTGGGCTCCCAACTTCCCGGCAGTCCCTTTAGCAACCCCTCGCTGGGGGGCACGATCGTCCTCGGGCGCGGCGCCGGGATCGACTACGCCTACCTGGATCGGCGCGACCGGCGCCCGCTCCACCTGGTGGGATTGCGCTTCACCCTGTGACCTGGAGGCGAGTGCGGATGGGACTCTTCCTGGCCGCCGTCGGGCTCTTCGTCGGGTACGGGGCGGCCCTCCTGGGCAGCAAGGAAGTGCGGTACCTGTCCCGGGCCGGCCTGGAAGAGATCCAGATTCTGAAGAATCGGCGGTCCCTGGAAGCGATGGTGACCGATCCGGCCACCGATCCCGGCACCCGGGGCCTGCTCGAACTGGTGCTCGCCGCCCGGACCCACGCGGCCTCCCTCGGACTCGAGGCCGGCGAAACCTACACCAGCTACTCTGACGTCGGCCGGGACACCCTGCTCCTGGTGCTGTCAGCCTCGCCGACGGACTGCCTCTGCCCCCACACCTGGAAGTATCCGATCGTCGGCCGCGTCCCCTACAAGGGCTTCTTCGATCCCGGCATGGCACAGCGAGAGGCGGACAAGCTCGCGGCGAAAGGGCTGGACATCTACCTCCGTCCCGCCGGGGCGTTCTCGACCCTCGGGTGGTTTGAGGACCCGCTCCTCTCCACCGCCCTGACGACTGATTCCGTGGAGCTGGCGGCCACCGTGTTCCACGAGATTGCGCACAATTCACTCTATGTCAAGAGCGCGACCCCGTTCAACGAGAGCTTTGCCCAGTACGTCGGGTACCGCGCCGCCGAGGATCTCTTCCGGAGCCGCGGCGACACCGCGAAGGCCGCCCGCGCGGGCGCCCGGCTGGCGGACGAACAGGTGATGGGCGCCTTCTACCGGGAGTTGACCGACCGGCTGGAGACCTTCTATCGGTCCGGACCCAAAGGAGATTCGCTCACCGCGGGCCGGTTGGCGATTGCTCAATGGGCCCGGTCGGAACTGGCCGGGCCGGTCGCGGCCCGGCTCCAGACCACCCGGATCGGCAGCTTGGCCGATGGGCCGATCAACAACGCGCGCCTGGTCGGGATTACCATCTACCGGACCCACCTCGACTGGTTCGACGCCTGGCACGCTCGCCATGACGGCGCGATCGGGGGATCGGTGGCTGCCCTCCGGGATCTGATGGTCGGCGCCGAGGGCGATGAGGCGTTCGCCCGCCTGGAGCGGGGCCTGGCCGGGTTGCGCGACTGAGTCCACGGTGGCATTACTCCATGCCACTCCCGATTCCTTCATCCTCTCAACACCCCGACGCCTTCATGGACCATACCTTCGCCACCCGTGAACAGGATCGGATGCTCGCTGAGCTGACCGAGTTCCTGTCGATTCCCAGCATCAGTGCCCTTCCCGAGCACACCGCCGACTGCCTCGCGGCCGCGGAATGGCTGGTGGCCCATTTCCGGAAGCTGGGGTGCCCGGTGGTCACCCTGCTGCCGGGCGATGGTCACCCGGTGGTCTGGGCCGAGAGCCCGCGGATCCCCGGGGCGCCCACCCTGCTGATCTACGGGCACTACGATGTCCAGCCGCCGGATCCGCTCGACGAGTGGGTGACCCCGGCCTTCACCCCTTCGGTTCGCAACGGCCGACTCTACGCCCGGGGGGCGGTGGACGACAAGGGTCAGGTCTATTGCCTGCTCAAGGCCTATGAAGCGGCATTGGGTGAGAAGGGTCGTCCGCCCCTGAACGTCAACTTCCTGATCGAAGGCGAGGAGGAGTGTGGCGGCACGGTCATCGAGGAGCTGCTCGAGCGCGAGCCCGAGCGGACCAAGGCCGATGCGGTGCTGGTGTGTGACATGTCCTATTTCGCGCCCGGTTGGCCGGCGGTGTACACCGCGCTTCGCGGGTTGTGCTATGCCGAGATTCACGTCCGGACTCTGCAGCGGGACCTGCACTCAGGGTCCTATGGTGGGGTCGCTCCGAATGCCCTGGAGACCCTGATCCGGTTGCTGGCCCAACTCAAGGACGACAGTGGCTGGATCAAGATCCCCAGGCTCTACAAGGTGGTGGAACGCCCGACCAAGGCGGAGCGGAAGGGGTGGAAGAGCCTTCCGTTCGATGAGGAGGCCTATCTCCGGGATGAGATCACGGGCCATGCCCTCACCGGCATCGAGGACTATTCGGTGATGGAGCGGACCTGGGCGCTGCCGACCTTCGAGATTCACGGGATCAGGGGTGGCTTCGTCGGCGATGGCGCCAAGACGGTGATCCCGGCGCAGGCCATGGCGAAGGTCAGCCTGCGGCTGGTGCCCGGGCAGTCCTATGCCAAGGTCGGCCGATGGTTGAATCGGGCCGTGAAGGATCTGACGCCGCCGTGGGCCGATGTCGAGGTCCGGCTGCTGCACGGCGGCGACCCGGTGCAGGTGGAGGTCTCGCATCCGGCCTTCAAATTGCTGGACCAGGCGTTCGAGGCCGTGGTCGGCCGCAAGACTGTGGCTATTCGGGCGGGCGGGTCGATCCCGGTCATCCCGCTGCTGGCGGCGGGCGGGGCCCCGGTGTTGCTGACCGGCATCGGGCTGCCGGATGATGGCTTGCACTCCCCCAATGAAAAACTCGACCTCCAGCAGCTGTGGGACGGGGTCGAGATCTTCGGGCGGTTTCTGGAAATCTTTGCGGCGAAGGGGCGGGGCTAGCGGTCGGGGTCAACCGGGGGCCGTCGGCCCCCGGCATACTGCGACTCGATCCGGGCGTGGAGGTCATCGGTTCCGATGATCGCCTTGACGGAGACCACGATCCCGCCTACCACGTCGTCGCCCCAGTAGGCGTCGGGCTGGACGCTCTCCTCCAGTTCGCCGCAGCACTCTTCCAGATACTGGATCGCCGTGGTGATCCACTCGGTCTGAGAGTTGGCCGCCAGGGCCCACGACCCCGTGACTCGAAGTTCCCGCTGCGCCAGCTGCTCCAGGTGCGGAGCGATGCCCTGTACTACGGCCGGGGACCGGAGCCGTTCCGCCACCATAGTCAGCACCTGCTGGCGTTCGGTTTCCTGGGGTTCCGGGAGGGGAGCGAGGTAGTGCCGCTGGTCAGCGACCATCTCCGCCAGGCGGACGCAGACGGCACGAATCGGGAGGGTCAGCTCGGTCGGAACTTCCCGGGCCCAGCTCGACGCCGCTGACAGGATGTCACCGACGAGGGCGTCGGCCTGGGCTGAAAGCCTGTGGTGATCTGCGGTCCCCGTCATGCCCAAATGATAACTGGATTGCCGGGGTCAGCCACCCATCGGATTTGCCGCTGTCACAATTGCCCGGTTGACCGGAAGCGAATCAGGAGATAGGGCCTCGGGATGGCGGGAAAACACCGTCCCGAATGCTGCCACCAATCCGGTCACCGTGCGGGACCAGAGGGCAGCGGACGGCTCGGGACTTCCTGGGCGGCGGGCTCGTCCGTCCAGCTCCCGGGCCACGCTGGTCATCACCACCCCCGGGATCCCGCAGGGCACCACGACATCGAACAGCGCCAGATCGGTCGTCACGTTGAGGGCAAACCCGTGCAGGGTGATCCAGCGCTTCACGTGGACCCCGATGCTGGCGATCTTCCGGTCCCCCACCCACACGCCCGTCAACCCATCCCGCCGCTCTGCGCCGAGACCCAGGCCGTCGAGGGTCATGATCAGGGCCTCTTCCAGGGAGCGGAGATACCAATGGAGGTCCGGCCGGTGCGTGGTCAGGTCCAGGATCGGATAGCCCACCAACTGGCCGGGCGCGTCAACCCCCGTCGCGGCAACTTTGGCCTCCTGGTCTGCCGGAGCATCGACGACAAGGATCTCTTTGCCGCCCGCTGCCGCGACACCGCGAACGCCGGCAATGGCTACATCATCGCGCTCGACGATGACGATCTGGCTGCGCTCGTGAAGGCCCGCAAGGACAACGACAACCCGGGGGCGCTCCGCCTGCTCCGCAAGCGATTCACCCCCCTGGTGATGTAGCCCGCTGGCCGAGGTGCCAGCGTCCGTCCTTGTCGCACGCGAACGCCGGGTACGCGCGCAGGATGGACAGGATCGCCCCCTGCGCCAGCGGCTTGA
>CAYINH010000021.1:0-16283 GCA_964364615.1 uncultured Gemmatimonadaceae bacterium | reverse complement strand
TTCTTCCTGTTTACCGCGTTTGTCGGGCTCAACCTGTTCCAGTCGAGCTTCACCGGCTTCTGTCCGCTCGAAACGGTGTTGCGGCGCGTCGGAGCCGGCCGGGACCAGTAGCACCGCCGAGGTCCATTGCCGGGCAGGCGGTTTCTTCCGGGGCATGATATTCTTGGGGACCCATGTCCCCCGCCCTCGCTGCCCTGCTCGGACTGCTCGCCGGCCTCGTCCTCGGCCTCGGCACGCTGCTGTTCCTCCAGCGCGGCCGGAAAGTCCCCGTGACGACGGCGAAGCCGCGGGGTGACGAGATCCCGGCTGAGCGGTTGGCCGACGCGGGTCGCCAGCTCTCGGTGGTGGCGCACGAGTTGACCAACCCGCTCACCGCGATCCTGGCGTTTGCAGAGGATCTGCTCCACGCCGAGCCGGCGGTCGAGCAGCGTGAGGCGCTGATGGTGATCCGGCATCAGGCCCGCCGGACCAGGCTGCTGCTCCGCGGTCTGCTGGAGTCGCTGCGCGGGGAGGTGCCGAGCGGCACCAGGACTCCGTTCGCGCCGGGCGTCCTGATCGACCGGATCGCGGCAGTCACCGCGCGGGACTGCGCGGCCCGGGGGCTCCGGTTCGCCTCCTCCATGACGCCGGATCTTCCTGAGTTGATCGGCGACGAGTCCGCCCTGGAACAGGTGCTGGCCAATTTGCTGCAGAACGCCTGCCAGGCCACCCCCCGCGGAGGGAGGGTCTCCCTCACCGCCCAGGTGCGCGGTCGGCTGCTCGAGTTCGTGGTCCGGGACAGCGGCCCCGGGATCGCCCCGGAGGTGATGCAACACATCTTCGAACCGTTCTATTCCACCAAGCCCGCCGGGGAAGGGAGCGGGCTTGGCCTGTCGATCTCCCAGGGCATCGTGCGCAACCACCGGGGCATTCTGACCGCCGAGAACATCCCGGAAGCCGAGGGGGCCGGCGCCCGGTTCGTGGTGGCGCTCCCGTTCGAGGACCGGCGCTGGCGGGATCGGCAGGCCGCGGGGGATGAGACCGCCGGTTCGGGGCCGACTCCGGATGCCGACGGCCGCCTGGTGCTGCTGGTCGATGACGAGCCCACCGTGCGGCTGGCGCTCCGGCGTTACCTGGAGCGGGCCGGTTGGACTGTGCACGAGGTGTCTGACGGCCGGGCGGCCCTGGCGGCCCTGCTGCCCCTGGAGCGCGGTCTCAAGTACGACGCGATCGTATGCGATCTGCTGCTGCCCGGAGTGTCGGGGATGATCGTGTACGGGAAGGTCTGTGCGGAAGCCCCGGCGCTGCAGGAGCGGATGGTACTGGTGACCGGGGACCTGGAACTTCCGGAGGTCCGGATGTTCCGGGATCGGACCGGTGCCCTGGTGCTGGAGAAGCCGTTTGAACTCGAGGCCCTGGGTGAGCGGCTCGAGGCCCTGATCCGGGACCGCTAGGGCTCAGCGGCGCCGCAGGGCGCGGCGTTTCTGCTCGATCACCACCTCGGCCCGGCCGCAGACCAGGTCACAGAGCTGGAAGACGGTCGGGTCCGCCAGCTGGTAGTAGACCGTCGTGCCGTCCTTCCGGCGGCTCACGAATCCGGCGGCCAGCAGGATCTGGAGGTGCTTGGAGACGTTGGCCTGGCCCGCGCCCGTCGCGTCGACCAGCTGGTTGACCGAGCGCTCCTGGCCGCGTCGCAACTGGTCGAGCAGGATGAGCCGGGTGGGCTCGCCGAGGGTCCGGAATCGCTCCGCGACCAGGTCGATGGTGGCAGCGGTGAGTTGGCTCGCCATGGGTGATACCTCCTGTATTACTATACAACCGGAGAGTAGATAACGGAATGGTCGTGGGCTACGGACTCGCGGTCCTGATCGGGGTGGTGCTCGGCGCGCTCGGGGGAGGTGGGGCGGTGCTGACCGTGCCGGTGCTGCTCTATGGGTTCGGGGTCGGGATGAAGGCCGCGGTGCCGATGAGCCTGGCCGTGGTCGGGACGACCAGTCTGTACGGGGTCTGGCGATACCATCAACGGCGCGAAGTGGACTTCCACGCGGCTCTGGTCTTCGGACCAGCGGCGATGCTCGGCGCCCTGGGTGGCACCTGGGCCGCGCTTCGGGTGTCGTCCCGGCTCCAGCTGGTGGTCTTTGCCGTCCTGCTGCTGACCACCGCCGTGATGATGCTGCGGGGCCGGAAGGAGGTTGCCGTTCGCGGAGGGCGACGCTCGCCGGTGCTGCTCGGAACCATCGGCGCCGGGGTCGGATTCCTGACGGGGCTCGTCGGAGTGGGCGGTGGCTTCATGTATGTCCCGGCGCTGACCCTGATGGCGAGGCTGGAGATGCGACGGGCGGTCGGCACCTCACTCGCCCTGATCGTGCTGAGCTGCGCCGCCGGCCTGGCCGGGTATGCCGGAAGGTATGACCTCGATTGGGGGTTGATCGGGATCTTCACCGCCTTGGCGCTGGTTGGCGTGGCGCTGGGGACAACGGTCTCCGCCAGGCTTCCCCAGGCGACCCTTCGTCGGGCGTTTGCCGTACTGCTGCTGCTGATGGGGGCCTTCGTCCTCGCCCGCGGCGAGGCACAGTCCGTTGAACACACCATGAACACGGGGATTCACGACGATGCTGTTTCGACGCTTCTATGACGAGCCGCTGGCCCAGGCCAGCTACCTCATCGGATGCCAGGCCACCGGCGAAGCGCTGGTGATCGACGCGAACCGGGATCTCGCCCCCTACCTGGCGGTCGCCGTCCAGGAGGGGATGCGGATCGTGGCCGTCACCGAGACCCACATCCATGCCGACTACGTCTCGGGCTCGCGTGCCCTGGCCGCCGCGACCGGTGCCAGGCTCTGCCTGTCCGATGATGGCCCTGAGGAGTGGCGCTACCGGTTCAAGGATGACCGGGGCTTCGAGCCGCTCCATCATGGAGACCGGATCACCATTGGGAAGATCATTGCCGAAGCGGTCCACACCCCGGGCCATACCCCGGAGCACATGAGTTTCCTGGTCACCGATGGTGCGGTCTCGAAGGATCCGATGGGAATTGTCAGTGGGGACTTCGTCTTCGTGGGTGACGTGGGGCGTCCCGACCTGCTGGAGAAGGCCGCCCGGGTCGAGGGTGCGAGTCAGGGGTCGGCCCGTGACCTGTTCCGCAGCCTCCAGTGGTTCAAGACCCTGCCGGATCACCTCCAGGTCTGGCCCGGCCACGGGGCCGGCTCGGCCTGCGGCAAGGGGATCGGTTCGGTGCCCAGCTCCACGGTAGGCTACGAGAAGCGGACCAACTGGGCGCTCGGAATTGATGAGGAGTCGGCGTTCGTGAAACAGGTGCTCTTCGGCCAACCGGAACCGCCGGCGTATTTCGGCATCATGAAGCAGGTCAACCGCGCTGGACCCCGGGTGCTCGACGGCCTCCCGATGCCTCCGGTCCTCCACAGTGGCCGGCTGCCCGAGTTGCTCCGGGCCGGGGCGACGGTCGTGGACCTCCGGCTGGGCACCAAGTTCGCCGAGGCACATGTCCCGGGGACGATCACCATCCCCTTCAACCGAGGCTTCGCGACCTACGCCGGGTCGGTCCTCCCGTACCATCAGGACCTCTACCTGCTGGCCGACAGCGAGGAGTCACTGGCCGGGGCGGTGCGGTCTCTGTTGATGATCGGGCTGGATCGGATCCTCGGGTCCTTCGGTGCGGAGTCCATCGCGACGGAAAGCTCGGCTGGGGGCACCACGGACCAGCTCCCGATGGTCTCGGCGGAGGAAGCGTGCCGGCGGGTCGATCAGGGCGCCGTCTTCGTTGATGTTCGCGGGGAATCGGAATGGCGGGATGGCCATCTGGAGGTGGCCCGCCTGGTCCCCCTGCCGGAACTCCCGGCTCGGCTGGAGGAGATCCCACGCGACCAGCCGGTGCTGGTATTCTGTCAGGCCGGGTCGCGATCGGCGATCGCGACCAGCTTGCTGCGGGCCAAGGGATGGTCCGACGTCACGGTCGTGATCGGGGGGTATCCCGCCCTGTCTGCCGTGAAGCGGCCTGCCGGGGTTTCCTGACGAGCCGCCCTAGGGAGTAGCCAGGGTGGCCGCCTCCATCGGAATCACCGCGTCGAGTGCCTGGCCGAGATCGGCCAGGATGTCCGCTGGGTCCTCGAGGCCGACCGACAGCCGGAGCAGATCCGGAGTCACCCCGACTTCGGCCAGCGCGTCCTCGTCGACAATCCGATGGGTCAATCCGACCGGATGCTCGATGAGAGTATCCACCGATCCCAGGCTCACCGCCCGGGTCACCAGTTCCAACTTCAGCAGGACCGCCCGCGCCGCCTGGTAGCCGCCACGCACCCGGAAGGCGAGCACCGATCCGGGGCCGCTCATCTGGCGCCCGACGAGGCCTTCCGGGTCGCACCCCGCCAATTCAGGGAAGTGGACCGAGCGTACCGCGGCGTGCTCCAGCAGCCCCGCTGCGATCACCCGGGCATTGGCCTGGGCCGCGCGGACCCGCACCGGCAGGGTCTGCAGGCCGCGATGCAGGAGGTATCCCGCCAGCGGGTGCAACAGGGCACCGGTGATGACCCGGATCTGCCTCAGCCGAGCGGCCCAGCTGCCGCTGGTGGCCACCACCCCGGCGATCACGTCGCCATGACCGCCCAGGAACTTGGTGGCGCTGTGCATCGCGAAGGTCGCCCCGTGCCGCAGGGGGTTCTGCAGCACCGGCGTCGCGAAAGTGGAGTCCACCATCACCGGAATCTCTCTGGCCTGGGCCACCACAGCCGCGATGTCAACCAGCTCGAGGGTGGGATTCCCCGGTGTCTCGACGATCACCAGCGCCGTGTCGGGGCGGAGGGCCTGGCGGACCTGATCGGCCGTGGTGAAGGTCACCTCGAGGCCGAGCAGGCCGCTCCGCAGCAACTCATCGGTCCCACCATAGAGGGGCCGGACCGCCACGACGTGGTTGCCACGATTCCGGGACTCCAGCAGCACCGCGGTGGTGGCGGCCATGCCCGAGGCAAAGGCCACGGCTTCCTCGGCTCCCTCCATGGCCGCCAGCGCCTGCTCGAACCGCGCGACAGTCGGGTTGTGGAGCCGAGCGTAGATCGAAGATCCCCGGGGCATCCCGCCCGCCGCCATGGCATCGTAGCTGTCGGTGGCCGCGTCCAGGTCCTGGAACGGGTAGGTGGTCGAGAGGTCGATCGGTGGCGCGTGCACTCCGAGCGCCTCGAAATCCCCTCGTCCTGACCGAACCGCAATTGTATCGGAGCGCATGGCAATTTCCTCGTGAAAGTTCCTGCTTGGTTGAAATATCATGTACAATGTTCTGGACAGGCAATAGTATCCGAATTATCTTCGATTCATGGCAATCTCCAGAGTGTTGGACCGAACCGACCGGTCGATTGTCGCGATTCTGGCGGAGGATTCACGGATTACCAATCAGGAGCTGGCGCGCCGGGTCGGCCTGGCGCCCTCAACTTCCCTGGAGCGGGTCCGTCGGCTGCGGGAGTCGGGGGTCATTCTGGGGGTGCACGCGGAGGTGGACCCGGCGGCGCTCGGAGTCGGGGTGGAGGCGCTGGTCTCGGTCCGGATGCGGCAGCACACCCGCGAACTGGTGGAGGGGTTCCAGGCCTATGCGGCGGCGTTGCCGGAAGTGATCCAGGTCTTCCATCTGACCGGGGCGGAGGACTTTCTGGTCCACGTGGCCTGTCGGGACGTCCACCACCTGAGGCAATTCTCGCTCGACGCGTTTACCACGCGGGAGGAAGTGGCCCAGATTCACACGTCGTTGATCTACGAGCAGATCCATCGGTTCCGGTGGCCCGATTATCTCGAGGATCTCGCCGAGTCGTAGGGCGCCGGGAACTCAGGCGACGGCGGGTGGGGCCCTCCAGAGGTAGTTGGGCCGGAGATAGGCGAGTTCAAAGCCGAGCCGGCGCAGGTTGTGAAACGATGGCGCGTGCCGTTCGGTGGTATCCTCCGCGCTCTCGACCACCAGGCGGCGGACCCCCAGGGCGTGCGCGTCGGCAATCCGTCGGGCCACCAGGGCGCTCTGGGCCCCTCGGCCTCGATGCGCCGGGTCGGTCGCGGCGAACCCGAGCCATCCGGTCTCTCCCTCCACCAGCAGCGCGGCTGCCGCAACCGGTGTGTCGCCGTCGAGCGCCAGGTAGTGGCGCCAGGCCGGGCGGCCCACGGTGGCCGCGAGCCAGGGTCGAGCGGCGTCGGGGAGCCCGAAGCCGCGGCTCACGAGGCTCGCGAATTCGTGGCAGTGACCGGCCCCGACCCGCTCGACCGCCAGGTCGGTGACCACCCTGGGGATCGGATCGGTGTTTCGCCAGAGCTTGCCCCAGTTGTTGTAGTGGGCCAGGCCCCGGTCAGCCAGCCACCGACGGAGGTGGTCGGACGAGGCGGCGGGCGCTGGCTGGAAAAAGAACCTCGGCGCCCCCGCGTCCCGATACCAGTCGATCAGATCGTCGAGATCCGCCGCCGTAAACGGGGTGCCGATGCCGAACCCCACACTCCGGTTCAGCGCCAGGACGTCGAGTCGACTGGCCCGCACCGCCACGCCGCCGCCGCCGGCGCGACAGGCGACTCCCAGCAGGGTGGCATCGGCCGGAGCCAGGGCCTCCACCACCGCGCGTGCGGCGGTCGCGTCCATGGCCTCGAGCACGGCCGATCCGTCGATAGTGTCGGGGTCCATCGTTCCTCGCTCCAGGTGAACCGGAAGAGTAACCCTCTCTGCTCTTGACCTGGGCTGTCCTGGGGCCCTCTTTACGGGGACCGGCCGGGGGATTCCGGCTGGAACAGTTCTCTGACGACCGGAGGAGGAACAATGCTGTTTCGCACCATGGCGCTGATCGCAGGAGTCGCCACCGCAGGGGTGGCCTGGGCGATGCAGGTGCCCCAGAAGACGCCGGCCCGGGCTTCGGTGGTGACGGTCTACAAGTCGCCCACCTGCGGCTGCTGCTCGAGTTGGGTGGATCACATGAAGGACGCCGGCTTCCAGGTCCGGACGGTGGACATGGACGATATCACCGAGATCAAGCAGGCGAGCGGGGTGCCGATCAGGCTGCGCACCTGCCACACCGCCCTGGTCGACAACTACGTCATCGAGGGGCATGTGCCCGCCGATCTGGTCAAGAAGCTGCTGGCGGAAAAGCCCGCCGTGACGGGGATTGCGGTGCCCGGAATGCCGATCGGCTCCCCAGGGATGGAAGGGGCCACTAAGGAACCCTACCAGGTCCTGCTGTTCGACAGGAGTGGCAAGATCACCCTGTACGCCAAGCGATAGCGGTCGACCGCCAGGGGCGGTGACTCAAAATCCGCCGCCCATTCAGGTTCCCCAGCCAGCCGCCGATAGGACCCCCATCGGTATGAGTGGTTATCTTTCAGGTTGACTTCAGACAGGGAGCCCTCACTCAGGACTATGGGCAAAATTTCCGAAGGAGCCGGCAAGGCACTGAGTTCCTGGCGCGAGATCGTCGCGCGGTATCAGGGGCCCAGCACCGGTCGCAGTGTGCTGCAGTTGATCACCACGCTGGGCCCCCTGCTGGGCCTCCTGGTGGTGATGTATCTCCTGTCCCGAATCAGCTACTGGCTGGCCCTGCCGGTCGGTGTCATTGCGGCCGGTTTCCTGGTCCGCACCTTCATCATCATGCACGACTGCGGTCATGGTTCGTTCTTCAAGTCCCGTCGGGCCAACGATATCGTCGGCTTCTTCACCGGGGTGCTCACCCTGACGCCCTACACCCAGTGGCGTCGGGATCACGCGATCCACCACGCCACTTCGGGCCACCTGGAGGAGCGGGGGTTCGGGGACATCGCCACCCTGACCGTCCGGGAATACCTCGACCTCAACCTGTGGGGTCGCTTCAAGTACCGGCTGTATCGCAACCCGCTCGTCCTGCTGGGGTTGGGACCGATCTGGCTGGTCGTCCGGCAGCGGCTGCACAATCCGCAATCGGCCGGGCGCAAGGAGATCGTCGGGGTGCACCTGACCAACGCGGCCATTGTGGCGTTCTTCGTGCTGACCTCGCTGCTGGTGGGGCCGTTGACGGTGCTCTCGATCTACGGTCCGGTGATGTTCCTGGCCGGCGCGGCCGGGATCTACCTGTTCTATGTCCAGCATCAGTTCGAGGATTCCTACTGGGAAGTCAACCCGGTCTGGGACTACGCCGCCGCCGCGGTGCAGGGGAGTTCCTTCTACCGGCTGCCGCGGGTGCTGGACTGGATCACCGGGAGCATCGGGTTCCATCACGTCCACCACCTGAGCCCCAAGATCCCCAACTACAACCTCCGGAAATGCCACGAGGAGAACACCCTGTTCCACCAGGCGCGGGTCCTGACCATGTGGGAGAGCGTGAAGACTTTTTCACTCAAACTGTGGGATGAGGACGAGCGTCGGATGCTCCGCTGGCGAGACCTCAGGGCGCGACTCCGGCAGAGCTGAACCCGGTCCGCTCGCGCGCCGCAACGCAGCAGATGGCCGCCCCCCGGGGCGGCCATTTGACTTCCCGGCCGGCGGCGTTCAGTATCCCTGTCCCCCTATCATCTGGAGGCCGCGACCATGAAGGTCTATGACACAGCCGCGATCCGGAACGTGGCGTTCGTGGGGCATGGATCCTCGGGGAAGACGACGCTGGTGGATGCCCTGGCCTTCGTAGCCGGATCGAGCCGACGACATGGCAGTATCCTGGAGGGCAGTACCCTCACCGATTACACCCCAGACGAAATCGACCGCAAGCACTCCATCAGCCTGGGCCTGGCCCACGCCGAGTGGCAGGACACCAAGCTCAACCTGATCGACACCCCGGGCTACCTCGACTTCCTCGGGGAAGCGGTCACCGGGCTCTACACCGCTGACGCCGCCGTCGTGGTGATCAGCGGGGTGAGCGGGGTCGAGGTGGGGACGGAGAAGGTATGGGAGATCTGCGATGAGCGACACCTGCCGCGGATCATCTTCGTGACCCAGATGGACAAGGAACGGGCGGACTTCGACCGGGTGTTCGAAGACGTCCGCGACCATCTCTCCCCCAAGGTGGTGCCGGTCGAGATTCCAATCGGCGACGGGATCGCGTTTCACGGGATCATCAACCTGTTGACCGGGCTGACCCAGGATTACCAGAAGGGGACCAAGTCCGGTGAATACGCCGAAGTCCCCATGCCGGAGGAGCTCAAGGCCAAGTTCGCGAAGTACGATGAGCAGCTGGTCGAGGCGATTGCGGCCAGCGATGATGCATTGCTGGAGCGCTACCTCGGCGGGGAGGAGATTCCCCGGGCGGACCTGGTCAAGGTCCTCAAGAAGGGGATGCAGTCCGGGGAGATCGTCCCGATGCTCTGCGGCAGTGCCACCCTCACCTACGGCTGTCGGGCGCTCCTCACCGACATGGTCGAGCTGTTTCCGTCCCCGGCCGAAATCCCCCCGTTGGCCGACGGTCCCCTGGTGGCGCGGGTGTTCAAGACGGTGTCCGAGCCCCACGTCGGCGACGTCAGCTATTTCCGGGTCTACCGTGGTTCGGTCAAGAACGGCCAGTCGGTCTACAACGCGGAACACGCGCTGGTGGAGAAACTGAACCACGTGACGGTCGCCCAGGGCAAGGAGCGGATCGAAGTCGCGGAGCTGCGGGAAGGAGACATCGGGGCGGTGGCCAAGCTCAAGGACACCCACACCAACGACACGTTCTGTGACGAGTCCCACCCGATCCAGCTGCCCCCGATCCCGTTCCCCGAGGCGGTGGCGGTCTCAGCGGTGTCGGTCTCTCAGCGGGGGGAGGAGGACAAACTCGCGGCCGGCCTCCACAAGCTCCACGAGGAGGATCCGACCTTCCACTTCGAGTACAACTCCGAGCTGGGGCAGACCCTGATCCGGGGGATGGGGGAGCGCCACTTCGAGATCCTGCTGGGCCGGCTGGAGCGCAAGTTCGGGGTTCACGCGGAACTGGTCAGGCCGAAGGTGGCGTACCGGGAGACCATCAAGGGGAGGGCGGAGGGGCAGGGGAAGCACAAGAAGCAGTCCGGTGGTCGGGGCCAGTACGGCGACTGCTGGATCCGGATGGCACCGCTTCCCCGGGGTTCCGGGTACGAGTTTGTGGACAAGATCGTCGGCGGGGTGATTCCCGGGAAGTACGTCCCGGCGGTGGGCAAGGGCGTCCAGGAAGCCGCCGCCCGCGGGGTGGTGGCCGGCTACCCGCTGGTGGACTTCAAGGTGGAGTGCTACGAAGGATCCTACCACGACGTCGACTCCAACGAGATGTCGTTCAAGCTGGCCGGCATCCAGGCCTTCCGGAACGTTTCTCCCAAGTGCCGCCCGGTCCTGCTGGAACCGCTGCAGGAGGTGCTGGTCCTCACCCCGGATGATTGTCTGGGTGATGTGATGGGGGACCTGTCCAGCCGGCGCGGCCAGATCCTGGGCACCGAGGTGGTCGGGCGATTGACCCGGGTCCGGGCGATCGTGCCGGAAGCGGAACTCTACCGGTACAGCACGACCCTCTATTCGATGACCCATGGTCGGGGTACCTACGCCACCGCCTTCCACGCCTACGCGGAGGCGCCACCGGAGGTGACGGCAAAGGTGGCGGCCGAGAACGAACAGGCGGGGGACGCCGAGTAGCATGGCCTTCATCCGCTACGCCGACGATGAGGTGGGTCCCCAGGACCGGGTGCCGGATCAGGACAACATCCTCCGGATCCACGGGGTTCACCCGCGAGTCATCCGGCAGCATTACGATCTCTACGTCGAGTTGATGCGTCGGCCCGGTCCCCTGAGCCGGGAGCAGCGCGAGATGGTGGCGGTCGTGGTCTCCGCGATCAACGGGTGCCACTATTGACTGCACCATCACGGAGCGGGCCTCCGTCGACTGTGGCAGGCACGGGCGCTTCCGGAAGCGGAACAGGAGGCGATCTATCGGGTATTGGTCGGGGATGCCGGGTCGGCGTCGCTGGCGCCGGTGGATCAGGCGATCCTGCATTACACCCGCAAACTCACACTCACCCCAGGCGCCATGTCGGCCGACGACGTGGACCGGTTGCGGGAACCCGGTCTGGACGACCGGGCCATTCACGATCTCTGTTCGATCATCAGCTACTTCGCCTTCGTGAACCGGATCGCCGACGGACTCGGCGTCGAAGTCGAGTCCTGAGGTCCGCACTGGCGCGCAGTGGTGCCTCCGGTCGATCCCTCCCAACAATCGACCGTGGCCGCCCGTATGACGGTATTACCCCATGAGGCCATTGTGGTCGCCACCCCAGTGATCGTCGCCATTGTCCAGGCGGAGTTGCTCCCCGACGTGGAATCCGCCCTGGCGGCCACCGCCCAGGGGATCGCGACCGCTCGGGCGGCCGGGGCAACCCTGGTGGCCTTTCCCGAGACCTGGATTCCGGGATATCCCGCCTGGCTGGACCACTGCCGCGATGCGGCGCTCTGGGACCACCCACCGGTCAAGCGGCTCTTCCGGGAGATGGTGGAGCAGTCGGTCACCATCCCCGGCCCGATGGCTGACCGGCTTGGCGCCATGGCGCGAGACGCGGAGGTCACCCTGGTGGTCGGGGTGACCGAGCGGGTGGCGGCCGGAGCCGGCAGGGGCACCCTGTACAACGCGCTGCTCACCTTCGGGCCTGATGGCCGTCTGCTCAACCATCACCGGAAGCTCGTCCCGACCTACACCGAGCGAATGATCTGGGGCCCCGGCGACGCCACGGGCCTGCGATCGGTGGCGACACCAGCGGGTCGAGTCGGCGGTCTGGTCTGCTGGGAGCACTGGATGCCGCTCGCGCGCCAGGTGCTCCACGAAGCCGGTGAGGACATTCATGTGGCGGTCTGGCCCTGGGTGCACGAGATGCACCAGGTGGCCTGCCGGCAATACGCCTTTGAGGGCCGCTGTTTCGTGCTCGCCGCCGGCGGGCTGCTGCGACGGAGTGCGCTGCCCAGCGCCTTGACTCCGCGGGACGACGGCATCGGGGAATGGGTGCTCCGGGGAGGCAGTGCCGTCATCGGCCCCGACGGGAGATACCTCACCGAACCGGTGCTCGACCGGCCCGCAGTAGTCATCGCGACGATTGACCTGGGTCGGTGCGTCGAGGAGCACATGACGCTCGATGTTGGCGGACACTATCACCGGCCGGATGTCTTTTCCGTTTCGGTACACCGGGCCCGACCAGGCCTCTCGGAGGCAGGGTGATGGGGAAAGCGACACGAAGGCGCTGGTGGTTGGGAGCTGTTCTGGTGGTGGGTGCGACCACGCCCGGGGCGGCGCAGCCTGAGCGCTTCAACCTGCCGACCGGGGCTCAGATCAAGGCCGAGTATCTCACGGAGGCCGGCAAGGGCATCAAGGAGACCACCGATCGATGGAAGGCGGCCGTGGCGGAGGAGGACGTGGAGGCCTTGCTCAAGCTCTTCACCGCCGAAGGCGCCCACTTCTCGCCAGCCGGGGGCGCCTCATACTATGGCCGGGAAGCGATCCGGGACGGGTTGACGGAGCGACTGGGTCAGATCGGCGCGGTGTCCCTCACCCGGGTGGATTTTTCGGCCAGCGGTACCCTGGCCTACCTGTTCGGGCGGTACTTCTATGGACCTGGTCCGGAGGGGGGCGCCGAGCAGGGCACCTACGTCCTCATTCTGAATCAGGCCGGCCGCAACTGGCAGATCCGCTCCTACGTCGAACGACGAACGGGGCCGTGAGGCCGATCGCCCATCCTCCATCCGCGATTCGGCGAGGCATCTGGCCCTCCTTCAGGGACAGTCTGAAGGATGAGCCTGGCCTCGTGAAAGTACGGTGATGAGGTAGCGAAGGCCCGGTCAGCCGGGGTGGACCTCCGCCAACCAGTCGGTGGCCGGCTCCAGGGTCTCGAACGCCCGCACTTTGAGGCCTCGAGAACCAGCCATGGCTGCCAGGATCGTGGCGGCGGCATGCAGCGCGCGGGAGGCGGTCACGAACGCCACGGGATGGGGACGGAACGCCTCAGCATCCTCCTGGAACCGGCCCACCCGGGCCGCGTCGGCCAGATGCGGGGTGTACTCGGCATCCCGCATGTCCACCAGAATGCCGTAGCCCGGTTCGAGCCGGCTGTCCTCGGTCAGGGCCCGGATCGCCGCCACACTCGACTCCAACGTGACCGGGCCCACCGCACGGAGGACGGCCAGTCTGGCGGCCAGGTCGAAATCATGAGAGTAGGACATCGAGGCCGAACAATAATCACCCGGAGTTTGATCGCACGATTCGGATAGCCCGGTCGGGAGTCGGGTGGTATCATCCCTCCATGACTGCCGCCGCCCCCCGTTCCTCCCTCACCGACGCCGACCGCTGGCGGGCCGTGCTGGCGCGCGACACCGGCCTGGCGCACCGATTCGTCTACGCGGTCCGGTCCACCCGGGTCTACTGCCGGGCCGGGTGCCCATCGCGCCGGCCCCGCCGGACTCAAGTGGAGTTCTACCAGGCGCCGGAGGCGGCGGAACGCGCCGGATACCGGGCCTGCAAGCGGTGCCGCCCCGACCTGGTGCTCAGGCCGCGCGCCGAAACCAGGCTGGTGGAGCGGGCCTGGCGGCTGATCGAGCAGGCCGGCGAGGAGCGGCTCACCCTCACGCGGCTGGGACGCGCCCTGGGCGTGAGCCCGGGACACCTGCAGCGGGTCTTTGCCCGGGAGACCGGGATCTCCCCCCGGGCGGTCGCCGAGACGCTGCGGGCCGGCCGGCTCAGGAGGGCACTGCGCAGCGGGGAAAGTGTCAGTCGGGCGCTGTACGGCGCGGGCTACGGTTCACCGAGTCGAGTCTATCACCAGCGGAGCGAGGGTCTGGGTATGACGCCAGCGACGTATCGAGCGGGTGGTATGGGTGAGCAGGTGCGCTATGTGACCACCGGGTCTTCCCTGGGCCGATTGATCGTGGCCGGCACCGAGCGCGGCGTCTGTTTCGTGGCCCTCGGCGACACCGACGCGGAGCTTGCGACCGCACTTGGTGAGGAGTTTCCGGCCGCGAGCCGAGTGCGCGGCGTGGGCACGCTGGAGGGGTGGGCCCGCGAGGTGGTGCGTCAGGTGGGTGGCAACCCACCAAGCGAGGAACTGCCGCTCGACATTCGGGCGACCGCGTTTCAGCGGCGGGTCTGGGAGGAACTGCGCCGGATTCCGGTTGGTCAGACCAGGACCTACACCGAGGTGGCACGGCGGATCGGGAAGCCCAGGGCGGTTCGCGCCGTGGCCAGCGCCTGTGCCCGGAACAAGGTGGCGGTGGTGATCCCGTGTCACCGGGTGGTGCGGACCGATGGCGGGCTGGGGGGATACCGTTGGGGGATCGAACGAAAGAGCAAGATCCTGACCGCGGAGTCGGCCGGGTAGCAGCGTCTCCGCGCGGTTGGCTCCCGCTCAGCGGTCGCTAGTCGATTCCCGTGTCGGTCGCGAGGAACCGGATGATTCCCTGAAGCAGCCGGGGACCCTGGTCGGTCCGAAAGAGATACTGGGCGTGAGCAGCTCCATCGAGCACGATCAGCCGCTTGGGGTTCGGCGCCTTCTCGTACTGGTCACGGAACCCGGTGATCCGGAGCGCCCCCGAGCCGGTGGTGTCACCGCTGGCGATGATGAAGAGCTTCCGGCCCTTGAGCTGCCTGGCATCATCGCTGGTGGTTCCGGCCAGCATCACCACCGCATCGATTTCTCCCGGACTTGCCGCGATCGAGGCATTGGCTGCGGCGGTCCCTCCCATGCTGCCCCCAACCACCGAGACGGTGGTCGCGCCGGCCTGCCGGAGATACCGCACCCCGGCCAGGATATCGAGGCGCAGCGGGGCACTGAGGGGATCGGCGTCGCCCGGGCCGGTGGACCGGCCGTAGCCCCGGAAGTCGATCGCCAGCACCCGGAAGCCGGCGGCCGACAAGGCGCCAGCCTGTTCCGTCCAGCTCTCCTTGTTGAACCGACCTCCGTGGGCCAGCAGCACGGCGTGGTCCCCTTTGCCGTACAGGTCACCGTGGATCAATCCACCGTCCTCGGCCGGAAAGGAGACCGGCTCCTGGGCCACTGCCGTTCTCGGGAAGCAGGTCCACATTCCACTGGCGACGAGGGCGAGGGGCCAGAGCCAGCGGGGCCGCCGATGGGCCCGGGGTACAGCGATCATGGCAGGGCGCCCCCGAACCGGAGCACGCCGATGGCACCGGTCTCCGCACCTTCGACCGCAGCCAGAAAGCGATTCTCGGCGAGTGCGGGCAGGAGCCGAGCCACTGCACTCCTTATACAACCGCAGGCCCACGATTGATCAGTCCGGTCAAGTGCTACCGCCATCCGCTCAGCGCGGGCAGAGAAAGTCGGGACCGATTTCGATAAACTGCACCCTCGGGTCGTCCCGCACCAGTTGAAGCGATCGATCCGGAATATCGAGGATGACGAGCCCGAGATTCTCGAAATTCTTCACCACCCTGCCGCCAAGCTGCGTCACTCTCAGGCTGTCGCTTCCGCCAAAGACGTTCGGGCCGCCGTAGAACACGGATCCCCTGAGATCGAACCGGCGTGGGTCAGGGACGGACCGGATCGCCATTCCCTGGCGAGCATATAGCGATGGGACGGAATCGGTGGCGATCCACACTCGGAAACCCGGGGCGTGATAACTCCGGACCACGACGCCTCCGGCCTGCTCGACGAGGTGCCGGTGGACGGCGAGAGGGTGATCGAGGCGCGCCTGTTCCAGCCCTCCGGAAAAGAACACGTCCACGAAGAGTGCACGAGCTGTGGGCCTCCCGAAGGTCCGGTTCCAATCTCCACAATAGTAGATTTCGTACCCCACGCTCAGGCGTGCGGGATCCAGGCTTCGATCTTCTTCCGGGAGATCGTACCCTCCCGGCCCGCTGATTATCTCGCAAGCCAGTATTGCAGGGCTGCAGAGCAAGGCGAGTGCTCGAAGGAGCTGAGCCACCGTACGCCTCAATAGACAGGTGTGCCGTTGGGGACGTAGGTGACCGTACTGCCAGGGCGTGATTCCCTTCCCGCGATGCCGAGTGCCACGCCTTTGTAGCTGACCCAGGTGGTTGATGATGCCGGAACGTCGTATCCGACGACACTTGTCACCTGGGTGGCAAGTCACGCGGCACCCGAAGACTCGCGCCGACCAACGGGAAAGCTTCGAAAGGAATCGTCGACGATGCGGTTCTCGCCGTACTTGCGTCGACGACAACCCCACCTGGCTGAACGAGCGGCGCCTCGG
This sequence comes from uncultured Gemmatimonadaceae bacterium, assembly GCA_964364615.1. Taxonomy (GTDB): domain Bacteria; phylum Gemmatimonadota; class Gemmatimonadetes; order Gemmatimonadales; family GWC2-71-9; genus SZUA-320. Next base: position 164 of record CAYINH010000021.1, on the reverse strand, counting down.
CGCAACCCACTATCCAGCTGCACACCCAAGCAGCATCAACCGGCCCGTACCAACCATAAAGCGCATCGCCGACCTCCCCATTGTCAGAGGGACATCTACGTCAGTGACTCTGTGGCTAGAACCCCAATGCAACGTCAAGGGTGAGGGTTGGGTGCTGTGCCACG